>NZ_AP018795.1:1320000-1562500 GCF_003966655.1 Acidithiobacillus ferridurans
CGTTTGAGAAGGAGCACCCGGAGATCAAAGGCAGAATCTATTACGAGACCATTCCGCCGGGCTTGCTGATCCGGCAGATGGAGCACGGCAATACCATCACGGTGGGGAACATGACCTGGACGGTCAAGCCCGACGTATACGCCGCCGGGTTGCAGAAAGTGGACTATTACGTTCAGCACGGTCTGCTGAAGGGGCCGGCGGTGCCTTATGTCACCAACGACCTCACCATCATGGTTCCCAAAGGCAACCCGGCCCACATCAGCGGACTCCAGGATCTGGGCAAACCCGGAATGCGGCTGGTCATGCCCAATCCCGCATGGGAGGGCATCGCCCGGCAAATCAAGATGAGCCTCACGAAGGCGGGCGGACCGGCACTGGCCACCGCGGTGTATGACACCAAGGTAAAGAACGGCGAAACCATTCTGACGGAAATTCACCACCGCCAGAGTCCCATGTTCCTGATGCAGGGAAGGGCCGTCGCCGGGGTAACCTGGAAATCCGAAGCCATTTTCCAGGAAAAGATCGGCAATCCCATCGGCAACGTCGCGATTCCGGCCCAATTCAATACCAAGGCCATCTATGCGGCTGCTGCGGTCAAGGATGCGCCTCACCCCAAATGGGCAGAGGCGTGGGTAAACTTCCTCAAGTCGCCAACGGCCCTGCACATCTTCGAAGAGTATGGCTTTCAGCCATATACCCAGGGGAAGTGATCCACGCGCGCATTAGGGGGGCGTAGCCCCCCGGATCATCAGGAGAAAGAGCATGGGTAGTGCAACAAGCGTAAACGGCAGTACATTTTTAGTGGATAGAGGATGGCGCCTGGCAGCGATCGGGTTGCTCGCCGTGCGTTTTGTGCAAGGCTGGATTTACTGGGGCGGCGGCACCAGACGGTTTATCTACGGCCCGCAAAAGCTGGACGCGTGGGGTGGCGGGCACTGGATGGCCTATAAGTTTCAGACGGCCATGCCGGGTGCCTTGCTGGGCACGGAGCATCTCGTCTCCTTCCTGCTGCAGCATTTCGTTCTGCTCTATGTCGGGGTCATCGTCTTCAGCCTGGTGGAACTATTTGCGGGCTTCATGCTCATCACGGGTCTACTGACGCGCATCGCCGCCCTGACCACCATCGGCTTGTCCTTCGTGCTGATGCTCCTGTTCGGTTGGCAAGGGGCTACCTGCATCGACGAATGGACCATGGCCGCATCGAATTTTGCCATGGGCGTGACGCTCCTGCTGGTGGGCGGAGGCGCTTATTCCCTGGACAATTGGCTCCTCGCGAAAAAGCCCGGCCTGGCCGAAAAAGGGTGGTTTCGCTGGATGGGCGGCAGTTTGCCGTTGCCCCTGAGCGATCAGGCCTATAAGAAATTCGCGCTGATGCTGTTCTGGATCGCCGTCGCTTTCATCGTCGGCACCTACAGCTACTATCGCGGTTCGGTGGTCACTCCCTTCCATGGCGGTCCCGTGAGCCCCTCCAAACATCATTGGTCCCTCTCTGACGGCCGCCTGCAAGGGGACGGCACGGTGACCTTCCATGCCTATGTGGACGCCGGCACCCCCGAAGCACCATCCAACGTGCTGCATGCGACGCTTGTCGACACCCGGAATGGCAGTGTGGTCGAGGAATGGGATAGCGCCAAGCTTGCCGCCTTACCCAGAACGGCCTTGAAAAACGACTATGATTATCAAAAAATTCATATCGGTAAATACGGGATCACCGGCCCGGTGGGTTCCAAGGCTACCATTACCCTGCCCCCGGCGGCGAGCGATTTGAAGCTGCCGGTGGGTACCTATACGCTCCAGCTGAGTTCGGTAAATGGCAGCGTCTGGACCGTACCCCTGCAACGCTGACATCTCCCGGCTATCCGGACAGCCCCCGTGCCGTATAAAATGGGGGCTATTTTTACGGGGATAACATACCATCATGTCAAAAACGGTTTGGCCTATGGCCAAAGTGGCCATCATCGTGATGATCGGCGCATTCCTGCTGTGGATCAGCCTTATCCAGCCCATGCTTCATAAGTCCGATGTGGCAACCACATCCATTCCGCTGGTGAATGGCAAAACCCTGGATGTAACGGCGCTGCGCGGCAAGGTCGTGGTATTGAATTTCTGGTCTCCCGACTGCCCGCCCTGTATCCAGGAACTGCCCGATCTGGAACGACTTTACCAGACCTACCGCGCGCAGGGTCTGGTGGTGGTAGGCATCGCCACGCCGGGATCGTCCAGGTCCAGAAGCCTCGCCGCCGCCGCTATGGCCCACGTGACTTATCCTTTATCTATGGATCAAAGTGGCACCCTTACCCGCGCAGTGGGCGGAATCATGGTTACACCCACACAGGTCATCATCGACAGGGAAGGGCGGGTGATCGACAAATACCAGGGCGTCGTGTCCGGGCAGGAGCCGATGGACGAGATTCTGCGGGCATTACAGCAGAAGTGAGGGAAAGGACAAAATACGGGTGTTGCCAGCCTACGCCGAGAGGGCAGCCGGTGATGTCGGCAGGCCGCTGCAGACCCACTCATCTATACCGCCGACGACGTTATAAACCTCGTAACCTTCGTCTCCCAGCATGTCCAGGGCACATTCCGCCGCATCACAGGAACGGTTTCCGCTACCGCAGATGAAGTATAGCTTGAAATCGCCTATGCCCTTGCAGTTGCTCACGGCGTTTTTCAGTTCGCGGTGAAAATGCTGATTATCCACCAATGCATCATCACGAAGCAGCTTCCACGGGATGAGGTGCGCCCCCGCGATTTGCCCGTATATCGCATATTCCTCCTGGCATCGCACATCAATGACGACGGAATCGCGATCGCTCAGCGCCGCAAGCGCCTGCTGACAGGTTGCTTCTTTGATTACATGGGACATAAGACCTGACTCACACCGGCGGGGGCACACACGGCCCCCGGAAGCCTGCTTCCAAACCCGTCAATGCGCCTGCGGGTTGTCATACTGGAATTGCCGCCAGCACGTCTGCCAGGGATGACACGCCTGCGCCATGGTGCCCGGCTCTTTACCGATGACAATGGGATATCCTGCCTTTTTCCAGCCGTTGACCCCGCCACGCAAGGCGTAGGCGTCGTAACCGAGCATGCGCAATACTCCGGCCGTCTGGTTGGATAGCTGGCCGGTCGGGCACATGAGGATAACGGTCTTGTTTTTGGGAATGGTGTTGCTCTTGATGGCCGCAGGAAGATTCAGATACGGGATATTCCGAGCACCTGGCACATGGCCCTGTGCATAGCCGTAAATACGTTGCCAGCCGCGTCCGGTGCAGACATGCTTGTTGGAATGCACTCCGCAGAAAAAATCGTGATAGGTTGGCGTCCGGATATCGATCAATGCATATTTGCTGGGATCCTTGCTGATCGCCAATAACAAGCTGCGGTCCGTATACTGATAGGTGCCGTAGGGAAAGGGTTTCTGATCTGCAAAGAATTTCTCCATGCGTGCATTCAATACTTGTTGTGCGGCTTGGTTACCACTGTCGTCGGCGGAGGCCACAGATACCGACAGCCCGAATAACATGCCGACGAAGGCAAATGGAATTGCGGCGTTTGCTAGGCGCTTGAACATTTTTAATTCTCCTGTTGAATTTCTGGAAAATGGCATGGATGAACCTACGCCCATGCCACAATTTGAGGCTGGCAACTGCCTGACCTGACTAGATAGTGCTTATGGATGCTGCACTGGCGCTTTCCATACATGGCCGTTTACGGAGGTCAGCTCGAGAACGTAAGCGCCCTGACCGATGGTTACACCGCTCGGCATCGTTGATGGCAGGCGTACGGTGGCCTGCGCACCGACCGGTCCGGTAATGCCGAACTTCCCGGTGTGAATCTGCTGGTAGGCAAAATCGTTGGAAAAGGCGCTTTTGGGCAACGTGGAGAGGGTCGAACTGGCCCATTTCTCCAGCGGCTTCCCGGTGCTGGTATCGATCAGCGCTGCCTCGAGCACATTGGACGGCTCTGCGGCCACTCCGGAATCCACATAGGCGTGGAATGTCACACCGCCGTCCTTCTGCAGTGTGGCTCCGTCCAGCTTCCAGTGATGCTTCGCCGGACTCACTGGGCCACCGTGAAAAGGCGTGAACACCGAACCGCGGTAATAACTATAAGTCGCGACGATAAAGGCCACGGCAATCCAGAACAATGTGAACGCGAGCTTCTTGAAGGCGCCATCGCTCAAAGGCAAAGGCAGGGCACCCCCCAGCCAGCGGAACAGACCATTTTGGGCCAGCGTCGGTTTCCGCGACAGGAGCCAGTTGTCCACGGAATACGCGCCGCTTCCCGCAAGAAACAGCGTGATGCCCATGGCAAAGTTGGACGCAGCCATGGTCCATTCATCGATGCAGGTGGCGCCCTGCCAACCGAACAACAGCATCAGCACGAAGGACAAGCCGAGGGTGGCCACCGCTGCGAGGCGGGTATACAAGCCGACAATCAGCATAAAACCTGCGATCATTTCAACGGCGCTGAAAATGATCACCCCAGCATAGAGCAGGGTGAAATGATGCAATAAAAAAGCGACCAGATGATCCGTACCTAGTATGGCTCCGGGCATTGCCGTCTGGAATTTATAGGCCATCCAGTGGCCATGTACGTCCAGCTTTTGCGGGCCGTAGATAAAACGCCGGGTCCCGCCGCCCCAGTAGATCCATCCCTGGACGAAGCGTACGGCAAGAAGTGCGATGGCGGCGAAACGCCAACTGCGATCCGGCGTGTCCTGCGGGGTGGTATTTGACATGGTCGTTGCCATGAAGTTTCTCCTGTTCTGCCTGAAAAAGGGAGAGAATTCCCTCCCTTTTTACTTATTTGCCCGTGTACGGCTTGAAACCGTAGTGCTCAAAGATCTGCAAGGCGGTGGGTGTCTTCAAAAAATTCACCCAGTCCTTAGCCCACTTGGGATGTGCCGCGCCCTTGACTACCGCGGAAGCGTAGATCGCCGTGGTATTGTCCTTCGCGGGGATCGCGACGTTGGCAATGGGGTGCCCCGCCTGTTCCTGGAAAATCGCTTCCGATTTCCACGTCACCCCGGCATCAGCGAGACCCTGCATCAGGAAGAGCGGCGTCTGACGATGATGGATATGGGTGAGGATCGTTTCCCCATTCTTGACTTTGGTGTCGTACACCATTTTCTCCAGCGCGGGGCCGCCAGCCTTCGTCAGAGACATTTTGATCTGTCTGGCGACGCCTTCCCAGGCGGGATTGGGCATGGATAAACGCACACCGGGCTTGCCCAGATCCTGGAGTCCGGTAATGTGGGCGGGGTTGCCTTTCGGGATCATGATGGTCAGATCATTGGTGACATAAGGCACCGCAGGACCCTGCAGCAAACCTTCCTTGATGAAGGCGTTCACTTTCTTCAGCCCCGCTGCATAGACATCGGGCTTGACGGTCCACGTCATGTTGCCGATGGTGATGGTGCCACCCTGCTTCATCTGCTTGATCAGGATGCCGGGCGGCAACGTCTCGTAGTAGATCTTCCCCCGGAGAGCCGGGTGTTCCTTTTCAAAGGCTTTTACCAGCGGAGCCATGGCGAAGTAGTAATTGCCGCCCACAAAAATGGTGAGTTGCGGGTTGTCTATGGAGCCGTGGAAATCCGCCAGATCATCGATTTCGGGAACCGTGAAATTGAAGCCCTTATCCATCGTGGGGTTGTTTTCACCATGTTGCCAGGGCGGAAACACCTGCTCCTGATAACGGGGGGCCTCGGCTTTTCCGTTCCATCCCATATCCGCAGCCTGGGCGACGACTGCTCCGCAGGACAGCAGGGATGCGACCGCGGCTACGGTAGCGATTTGCAGCGTTTTACTTTTTTTCATCTCATTACCCTCATTTGTGCATGGTTATTTGGCGTACTGATATCCCGCCAACTGCAACTCCGGTAAGGTACCGACGATACCCGGGGTGAGCACTACGCCGGGAATCAAGTGGTTGGTGAACTCCGCAGCCATTTCCGGATGGCTCAGATGATCCGGGTTGATGCCCTTGGAATGTAAACCCATGGTGAGCTCCCACACCTCGTTGTGGCAGGCCAGGAATACGGCACCACGACGCTGCAGCACGATGATGCTGTTGTCGTGGGGGGAGAAAACGCCTTCGGGGTCCTCAAAATCGGCCGGATTGGTCGCCGATGCCGGGGGCTGTTTCAACCAGGCGTTCGCCTTCCATTTGCCTTTGGTGAGGGTGGCGAGATACTTGTTCCAGATGTAATTGTCGTATAGGGCAAAATGCGCGGAACCATGGGTGGCCGACACGGCGAGGAAATCCGGATGCTTGAACGACCAGATCTGCACATTCATGCTGTTGCGCATCAGGTTCAGCCACGGGCTGGTCAGCGCGGTATTGTCCCATACCTGCTTGGGACCGCCAGCGTAGTGCAGTATCTCATCCAATGCTTCGCTGTCCCATTGGTCCGGGCTAGTCAACATCATGGGAACGGTTTTGAAATCGCGCCGCCGTGGCGCTTTGGCCAGCCGGTCACTCAATTCCTGCAGCGTGCCGGCACCGGTGGGCAACAGGTTGGCGGGGTTTCCGCTCATGCCGGCGGCCATGGCTGAGGCATTGGCCCCCAGGGCACCCACGGCGACGGCGCCCGCGCCCAGCACCGTACGCTTCATTGCTTCTCTGCGGCTCAACAGATTTGATTCGTTGCTCATGTCTATTCTCCTTCCAAGTTGATCCAACAAGAACACCACTCAACTCCTAAGATCCTTGATCACATCCTCTTTTGTAATCAGTCGCTGCACGTCTTCTTTGCTGTCGATCAACATGGCGGTTTCTTCCGAAAGGGAGGGGTCGCGGAACAGGCGCCCGACCCACATGCCGCCAAAGGTCCGCCAGGTCACCACCACCCAGAAAAAGGCCAGGAGAATGGTAAAGGCGGCACCGATATGATCGAACACTACGAACCCCGTTTCCCTCGCCAGGGCATAGGTGGACGCCGTAAAGACGCCCAGAGGGAAGGTGAAACCCCACCAGCCCATGTTGAAGGGTAGGCCCTCATTCAGATAACGCAAGGTGAAAAATATGGCAATCGCCATCCACCACAACCCGAAACCCCACAATACGAGGCCCGTGATGATCCCAATGGGCTCACCCAACGCCCCCACCGCCGCCATGGAGCTGTGAGCAAAGGCATACTGATCAGAGGGGCCCAGCACCAGCATTGCCAGAGAACCGGTACCCAGAGGGCCGAGAGGCAGCCAGGCGGATACGGCCATGTCGATGTGCGGCATTTTGTGTAGGGTCAGACGGAGGAAAAGGATCGTCAGTATGGCAAAGGCCAGGGGCACGGAAATGGCCCAAAGCACGTAACTGGTATAAATCACCCAGCCGGCCGCGCCAGTGCTCAGATGCCCGGCCAGCATACCGCCGCTTGCCGCCGCCACCTCCGGCGGAACCACCGGCAACAGCCATGCCGCGGTCATACGGTCCATGGCATGGTGCTGGGTCGTAAACATATAATAAGGGACTGCCAGCACGGAAAAAAGCGAGAGGACCACGTCTACCCACCAGAGATAGTGGGCAACAAGGATGGTTTCGGGCGATAGCGGCCATAGCAGGAAGATGCCGTTGACGATCGTGGCAAATCCCATGGGAATGGCCCCGATGAACATGGACTGCACGGGATGTTCAAAGAGCCGCTGAAAGGCGGCCGGGTAGAAAATGGCGCGCCCCAGAAACAATACCGTGAAAAGGCAGAAAAAAACGACGTTGATCGACCAGAGCCCTCGCGCTGCCACGAGCTGGCCGGGGAAATGGTATGGGAAATCGGCGAGCATCAGGGCCAGGATACCTGTGCCCATGTTCGCGGCAAACCAATTTGGTGTAAAGTGGCGCACCACCTCGCGCAAATCACCATTAGGAACTGCTGATAAAAACCTAGCCATGCATTGATTACCCGTCTGTTGTAGCGGTCTCGAAACATAAAACACTTCGCAGTCAATTGAAAATTACGATTTTTGCCAATTCTATAAGTAATTTTTATATTTAATGACATAGTTGGTCTTTGATCTATGACGCATTATCGATATGACCAGCGCGAAAACTTCAAATCTCGCGTTACCTACTGTAATTACATCACTTATTCACACCAGGAAAACAACAGGGCCATAATTAAACTTGTTCATTTATCACCCTTATAGATGCATAATGTATATCTATTGACTGGGCTGCCGTCATTTGGCTCCGTGTTATCCTCCACTGTCCTCATCGATAGAAATGCCGCAACAGCCGCCTCGCGCCTTCCTGGTGATACGCAAAAGACATCACTCCCGCCCGGAAAACGCATTTTGCCCCAGACACGGCAGTCCTCTAAGATGCACATCGTGTCTTCGCCGCTCCGGGTATCTGCTTGGCCGTTCGCCCTGTTTCTCCTGACGCCGCCGCTGACCCTACATTTACCAGGGTAGATAGCGTGCTGCTGTTGCTGGGCCTGAGCAGTGGCCTGCTGTTGGCCTCGTGGAGCCTCGCCTGGTCCATCCCGATGCTGCCGTACATCGCTGGCGCCTACAGCACCAGCCTCGACCACGCGATCTGGTCGCTGACTTTTTACCTGCTGGCCTGGGCGCTCGCGGTGGTACCCGCGACCTGGCTCTACCAGCGTTTCGGTGAACTGCGGATGTTTCAGATCTCCCTCATCCTGCTGATGGTGGCCACCCTGCCCGATGTCTTCAGCGACCATTTCGGCTTGTTCCTGGGCGGCAGGTTTGTGCAGGGCATAGCGGCGGGTTTTCTGACGCCCCTGACCCGACGACTGCTGATCCGCTATGCGCCGTTGCGCTGGCAAAAGACGGCGGCCGATCTCAGCATCGTCAATCTGGTGCTGCCCCTGCTTGCCGGACCATCGCTGGCGGGCTGGATCGCCTATACCTGGGACTGGCGGGCGGCGGCGGTGCTGACCTTTCCCGTGGGTTTACTGGCGCTGGGCATGGTCTCCGCCCTGTTACGCGACGATCCCAGGGAACACCTGCGCCAACCTTTCGACTGGATCGGGCTGGTGCTGCTCGCCGCATGGAGCGCCACCTTCCAGATCGTGCTCAACCGGGGCGAAGACTGGAACTGGTGGGATGCCCCCGCCATCCGCTGGCTGACCGCGCTGGGCGCCGTGCTCCTCGTGGCCTTTTTCCTCTGGGAAAGGGATCAACCGCACCCCTGCCTGGATCTCCGCCTCCTGCGGCGACGGAATTACGTGCTGGCGCTGCCGGCACTGGTTTTCGGGTGGGGACTGCTGCTGGGCGGGAACAGTCTTTTTGTCTCGGCCCTTATCAGTCATGCCAACTATTCGGCTTTCTGGGCGGGCGTGGTGCTGCTGCCCATGGCCCTCGGCGGCGTGCCACTGATCGCGGTGATGGGACCCATCTCGCACCGGGTGAATCCGCGCTGGCTGGCAACCATCTGCTTTGGATTCGTCGCCATTTATGGATTCACCACTCGGCTCAACCTGCACAGCAACCTGCGCAGCCTGCTCCTCAGCCATTGGATCGAAGGCATCGCCATCGGGTTTTATCTGGTGCCCCTGAGCTTGATCATGTTTTCACGGCTGCCCCAGCGTCGCCTGCCCGCTGCGGCCACCTTGCAGAACTTTGTGCGGATTCTCGGCGGCGCTTATCTGTCCAGCGCTTTCTCGGCGCTGTGGATACGTCATGGCGATACCTTTAGGGCACACCTGGTCTGGCAGTCCCCCACCGCGCCCTTGCAAAGCATGCTGGAGCACTGGCCCGTAAGGGGCCCGGCCGCGCAGGCCCTGTCCATCCAGCACCTGACCACCCAGAGTGCCGCACTATCCATGCAATCCATGCTCTGGCTCTGGGGCTGGATGGCGTTGGTGGTGCTTGCCCTGGTATGGCTCACCAAAGGGCCATATCGCCGCCGGGCCGGGCAGATCCGACGGGTTACCATCGAGCAGCAGATCATGGAAAGCGCCGGTTTTGACGCGGAACCGGGTCGGCAGGAGGATGTGGAACATGCACCGTAAGCGCTGGATCGCCGCATGCGCGGCCCTCGGCGTCGTGGCCCTCGGCGGCTGCGCGCCGACCATCCGTGCCCCGGACCCCGCGGATGTCAAAGCACCCGCCTGGGCGAAGAGCGTGCAGCGGCTGGACGGCGCCCAGGCATTGCCCACCGGCGCGTGGCCGCAACAGGACTGGTGGACGGGGCTGGCCAGCGCCGGGCTCGATCAACTCATGACCCGGGCCCTGAGCCCGGCCAATCCGCGTCTGGCAGAGGCCGTCGATACGGTCCAGTGGGCGGCATCGGTCAGCACCTGGCGGGCGGCGGCCCTCGGTCCGCAGCTTTCCGGACAGGCGGCCGTCACGCCTTTGCAGTTCAGCGGCAACAGCCCGCTGGGGGCGCTTGGTCTGGGCAACAAACTCTATGACAGCGGCGATGTCGGACTCGGTTTTACGCAAGCGCTCGATTTCTGGGGCAAATATGCGGACCGTCTCAAGGCGGCGCTGGGTGAACAACGCGCCGCCGAAGCGCGGCTGGCGGACACTCGCCGCCTGCTCACCGCCGCCGTCGTCAATGCCTATCTGCGCTGGGCGGAAGCCGAACAGCAACTCGCCAGCACCCGGCGTTTGCAGCACCTCTACCAACAGCGGCTGGCGTTGTTGCGAACCCGGCGGCATCTCGGTCTCGGGACCGACCTGTCCATTGCCGATCTGTCTTTGCAGCTCCAGCAAAATACCGCCCGCCTGGCCCGCTGGCAGCAACGGGCGGCTGCCGCACGCTTCGCCGTGGCAGAGCTTGCGGCGATTGCACCGGATGCCCTCCCGCTACGGCCGGTGGCGCCCGCGTCCGCAGTAATCCCCACCCTGCCCCCACACCTGAGTCTGGACCTCCTTGCCCACCGTCCCGACGTACAGGCGGCACGCGCGCTGGCGCTGGCCAGCGTCCAGCAGACCAAAGCCGCCCGCGCCGCTTTTTATCCAGATATTTCCTTCGCGGCCTTGCTGGACATGAACAGCGCCCACCTCGCCACGCTCCTGAACCCGGCGAGCTTTGCCTACAGCTTTGGACCGGCCTTGCGGTTACCGATTTTCACCAGCGGCGCCCTGACTGGCCGCTTCCATGGTGCCGAGGCGCAGCAGGCCAAGGCGGTGGCCGTTTACCAGGAAAGCATCCTGCAATCGGTCCAGCAGGTGCTGACGGCGCTGTCGGGATACCAGCACAGCCGACAGGTGTGGCAAGCCGAGGCGGCCGGTACCGGCGCCACCCGGGAGCAGGAAAAACTCACCGCCACTGCCCAGGGGTTGGGCCTCAGCGACCGCGCGGCGGTGCTGCAGCGGCAGATCACCCTCATCCATCAGCAAATGACCCAGCGCCTTGCCCATTATGCGGCACTACAGGCCTGGACCCAGTTGGAAACCGCATTGGGAGGCGGCTATGATCAGTCCAGACAGCACCCCTGACAACGCCGGCAAGGCCGGGGCAGACCAGAGGCGGCGCAACCTCTGGATACTCGCAGGGGTCGTCCTGCTCGGTCTGCTGGTCTACGGCCTCTGGTGGTTGCTGATCGGACAAGAGCGGCTGGAGGTAGACGATGCCTACGTCGAGGGCAACCTTTACGCGGTGGATGCGCGCACGACCGGAACCGTCGCCGCGATCCCCGCCTACGACACCATGCGCGTGGAAGCAGGCTCCACCCTGGTGATGCTCCGCGGCGAACATGCTGGTCGCAAGCTGCAACAGGCGGAAGCGCAACTGGCGCAGGCCCGGCAAAATGCGCTGGCGCTGGTCCACGAAATTCAGGCCAGTCGCAGCAAGGAAGCGGCCTTGCGGGCCAACCTGAACAGTGCGCAGCAGAAGGCCTGGCGCCTACGGGCGTCGGCCAGCGCCGGTGCGAGCGAGGATATAGCCGCCATCACGGCGGCCGACGCGGTGCGGCGCCTGCAAGCCGAAATCAGCGCCGAATCGGCGCATAGCGCAGCCCTCACCGCGCAGCTCGGGTCCGCCGGCCCGGCGGGAAACCCCGCCGTGCGTGCGGCGACGCAGGCCCTGGCCCTGGCCCACCTGAACTGGACACGACGCATCATCCGCGCCCCGGTCACCGGCATCGTCGCGCAGCAGGCGGTGCAGCCCGGACAGTGGGTGAGCGCGGGCCAGCGCCTGTTTACCGTGGTGCCATTGCAGCAGATGTGGGTCACCGCCAACATCAAGGAAACCCGCCTGGCGGGCGTGCGCCCCGGTGCGGCGGTGACACTGCATTCTGATCTTTATGGTAACGCCGTCACCTATCACGGCTGGGTGGTGGGACTGGGAGGGGGCTCCGGCGCCGTCTTCGCGGTGTTGCCGCCGGAGAACGCCAGCGGCAACTGGATCAAGTTCACCCAGCGGGTACCGGTGCGCATCGCCGTCGATCCTGGGGACCTGGCCCGGCACCCGCTGCGTCCCGGTCTGACCATGACGGCACGGATCGCACTGCATGGCCCGTGGATACGGCGGCCGGTACCGGACTGGTTCCTGCGTTCCGCAGCTGCTTCACGCCCGGCTCCCTGACTGGCCGCGCGCGCCGGCGCTGGGCTACACTCCCAGTCCCGAATTCAGGAGTGATACCGGAGTGGACCTGCGTCATCTGCGCCATTTTGTCGTGCTCGCCGAGGCCCTGAACTTTCATCGGGCGGCGATTCGCCTGCATCTCGCCCAGCCCTCCCTGAGCCGCAGCATCCGCGCTCTGGAAGACGAGATCGGTCTGCCGCTTTTTTTGCGTAACCAGCGGGAAGTCTCCCTCACGGCCGCCGGTCGGGTGCTCCTGCCCGAAGCCCGACAATTGCTGGCGCAGGCGCGGCGCACGGAGGCCCTGCTCGGCGATCTGCAAAACGGTCAGGCCGGCACTTTGCGGATCGGCTTTCTTGCTTCCACCGCCATCGCCCTCCTGCCTGGGCTGCTGCGCGGTTTTCGTCAGCACTTTCCGCAGGTGCACCTGGAGTTGCGGGAGATGAGCAGCGATGCGCAGTTGCAGGCGCTGCGCGATGATCAGATCGATATCGGCTTCATCCGCGATATCGGCATCCTGCCGGATATCCGCCAGCATCTGCTGCAACGGGAGGCGCTGATGCTGGTGCTCCCGGAAGATCATCCCTTTGCCGCAGAGGGCGCCATAGCGCTCCATCGTCTGCACCAGGAGTCGTTGATTCTCCTGCGCCGCGAGGTGGCGCCAGCGTCCTATGACCGCATCCTTGCCCACTGCCACATCCATGCCCTGAAGCCACATATCCTGATGGAACTCGCCGATTCCAATGCCGTGTTCAGTGCGGTCCTGGCGGGCCTCGGACTGGGTTTCCTGTTCTCGGCCTTTGCCGAAATTCAACGTCCGGGCATCGTCTTCCGACCGCTGGCGGATGCCTTGGGGGACAGTGAGGTAAGTCTCGCCTGGCGCGGACGACAGGAGGACGGAAATCCGGCAGCGCTGGCGTTTGTAACCATGGCGCAGCAGCAATATGCGTTGCAGGCCGAACCCTGAGGCCAGCCGCATAGTCCACATCGAACCCTGATTTGCGCTACACTAGGCCAACTCCGCCCTCCGGCGGTCTGAACCCACTTTTTGGATGGAACACGGCATGGCGCAATACGTTTTTTCGATGAATCACCTCAGCAAGACCGTGCCGCCCAAGCGCGCCCTGCTCAAGGACATCTCTCTGTCCTTCTTCCCCGGCGCCAAAATCGGCGTGCTCGGCATGAATGGTGCCGGCAAGTCCACCCTGATCAAGATCATGGCGGGTATCGACAAGGAGTTCGAAGGCGAGGCGCTGCCCATGCCCGGTCTCAAGATTGGTTATCTGTCGCAGGAACCGCAGGTCGATCCGAACAAGACGGTGCGCCAGGTGGTAGAGGAGGGTCTCAGCGACATCCTCGGCGCGCAACAGGAACTGGAGGCGGTTTATGCCGCCTACGCCGAGCCCGATGCGGACTTTGACGCCCTCGCCGCCGAGCAGGCGCGCCTGGAGGCCATTGTCGCCGCCAGTGATGGGCATCAGGCCGCGCAACAGATGGAGGTCGCCGCCGACGCCCTGCGTCTCGCGCCCTGGGACGCCTTGGTCGGCCCTTTGTCCGGCGGTGAAAAGCGCCGCGTCGCCCTCTGTCGCCTGCTCATCAGCCGCCCGGACATGCTCCTCCTGGACGAGCCCACCAACCACCTGGACGCCGAATCGGTAGACTGGCTGGAGCAGTATCTACAGCGTTTCCCCGGCACCGTGGTCGCCGTCACCCATGATCGTTATTTTCTCGACAATGCCGCCGAGTGGATTCTGGAGCTGGATCGTGGTCACGGCTTCCCTTACAAGGGCAACTATTCCGCCTGGCTGGAGCAGAAAGAAAAACGCCTGGAGCAAGAGGCCAGAACCGAGGCTTCGCGCCTCAAGGCGATGCAGCACGAGCTGGAATGGGTGCGACAAAACGCCAAAGGCCGCCAGAGCAAAAGTAAGGCCCGCATGGCCCGCTTTGAAGAACTGAGCTCCTACGAATACCAGACCCGCAATGAAACCCAGGAGATTTTCATTCCGGTGGCGGAACGCCTCGGCAACGAAGTGATTGAATTCCGTGACGTGACCAAGGGCTTTGGCGACAAATTGCTTTTTGAGCATCTCAGCTTTCAGGTGCCGCCGGGTGCCATCGTCGGTGTCATCGGCCCCAACGGTGCCGGTAAATCGACTTTTTTCCGCATGATCGTGGGCCAGGAAAGCCCGGATAGCGGGGCAGTCGTCCTGGGCTCCACGGTCAAACTCGCCTATGTGGATCAGTCCCGCGATGCGCTTGCCGCCAAAAACAACGTCTGGGAAGAAATCTCCGGTGGGTTGGACATCCTCACCGTCGGCAAGTTTGAAATCCAATCCCGTGCTTATTGCGGCCGCTTCAACTTCAAGGGTGCCGACCAACAAAAGCTGGTGGGACAATTGTCGGGCGGTGAGCGCGGCCGCCTGCATCTGGCCAAGACCCTCATCGCCGGCGGCAACGTCCTCCTCCTCGATGAACCTTCCAACGACCTCGACGTGGAAACCCTGCGCGCGCTGGAAGATGCCCTGCTGGAGTTCGCCGGCAGTATTATGGTCATCTCCCATGACCGCTGGTTCCTCGACCGCATCGCCACTCACATCATCGCTTTCGAAGGCGATGCCCATGTCGAGTTTTTTGCGGGCAACTACCACGAGTATGAGGCCGACAAAAAGCGTCGCCTGGGTGAAGAGGGTGCCCGGCCCCACCGCCTGCGTTACAAGCCAATCGTGCGCTGAGGCGCCTTGACTTTCACGCAGCATCTCCTTATCTTCTCAGCCCTTAAGAATTACCCGCAGGAAGTGTCTCATGAAGCGTACTTTTCAGCCCAGCGTCGTTCACCGTAAGCGGACCCACGGGTTCCGTGCCCGCATGGCCACCAAATCCGGCCGCCTCGTGCTCAAGCGCCGTCGTGCCAAGGGCCGTCAGCGTCTTTGTCCGTAAGCCGATGAACCCGGCGCTGGCGCATCCTCATCGTTTTACCCGCGAGGATCGTCTCCGCCAGAAGGTGGCTATCCAGCGTACCCTCAAGCAGGGGCGCAAGAAGGTTTTTCCGGAATTGGTGATTTACGCCCTGGGTAACGAGCTGCCACATCCAAGACTGGGCCTGGCGGTGAGTCGCAAGGTGGGCAATGCCGTGGTCCGCAACCGCATCAAGCGGCGCCTGCGCGAAGCCTTCCGGCAGCAGCCGGCGCGCACACGGGGGCGCGACGTGCTGGTCGTGGCGCGGGCGGGTGCGCGGCAACTCGGCATGCGCGCCATGGCTGCCTACCTTCAGCAAATCCTGGAGAGGACATGAGTCCGCGGCGCGCGGCAGTGGTCGTGGTGCGCGGCTACCAGTACGTCATCAGCCCCATGCTCGGACACAACTGCCGCTTTTTTCCGACCTGCTCCGAATATACCTGTCAGGCCATCGAACGCTACGGCATCGCCAAAGGTTCCTGGCTAGGCATAAAACGCATCAGCCGCTGCCATCCCTGGCACCCCGGTGGTGTTGATCCCGTTCCTTAAAACGCCCTGGGGCCCCATGGATAATCAGAAGACCATCCTCGCCGTTGCACTTGCCGTAGTCGTCTTCCTGCTGTTTCAGGCCTGGCAGGAGCAGAATACGCCGAAACCTGCGGCCGGGCCCGCTGTCAGCCGGAGTGTAACGGCGCCCGGCGCCTCGGCCACCTCGCCGACGCCAGTGGATGTGGTTCCTGCTAGCGCCAGCGGTCTCCCACCGGCGACCGGGGCCGCGGTATCTTTCCAGACGCAAGTGCTCACCGGTCGGATCAGTCTGAACGGCGGAGACATTCAGAACCTGGGCCTGCGCCACTATCCACGGGCGGTGGACAATCCCGCCCCTTATCCTCTCCTCGACGGGGCAGCGGCCAGGCTCACCATACAACAAAGCGGCTTCGTCAGCAGCGCCGGGCAAACCCTGACCGCCCGGTTTGCCGCTCCCGCCGGTCAGACGACCGCAGGCCAGCCCATCGTCCTCACTGGCAAGGCCGGCCCCCTGACCGTACAAAAAACCTGGACATTCCAGCCCGACAGCTATGTGGCAGAAGAACACATCACCATCACCAATAGCGGGTCCGCGCCCTGGAACGGCAGCTATTTCGATCAGATCCTGCGTAACGACCGCACCGAAACGCACATGTTCATGTCGATTTTCACCGGCGCAGTGCTCATGCACCAGGGCAACTTCAGCGAGGTGAGTTTCAGCGACATCCACGATCATCCGGTACTGAAATCCGGCCCCGGATGGGCGGGGATGATGGACCATTACTTTCTCACCGCCATCCTGCCCTCTGCTCATGCGCAAGTTCAGGTTTATGCGCGTCCTTCGGGTACCAATTATGTGGCCGGAGTGAGCACCCCGCTACCTACCCTGGCGCCGGGACAGAGCACCACCGTCACCCAACAGCTCTTCCTCGGGCCGAAGCGGCAACAAACGCTGGCCGCCATGGGGCGCGGCCTGGAACAGACCGTGGACTACGGCTGGTTCGCCATCATCGCCGAGCCCATGCATGTAGTCCTGACCTGGTTCCACGGGCTGGTCGGCAACTGGGGACTGGCAATCATCCTGCTCGTCATAGTGGTCAAGTCCATCTTCTTCTACCCCTCGGCCATCAGCTACCGTTCCATGGCCAACATGCGGAAGCTCCAGCCCAAGCTGGAGAAACTGAAGCAGGAAGTCGGCGACGATCGCCAGAAGCTGGGCGTAGCCATGATGGAGTTGTATCGCAGCGAGAAGGTCAACCCCATGGCAGGTTGTCTGCCGATCATACTGCAGATGCCTTTCTTTATCGCCCTGTACTGGGTACTGGTGGAGAGCGTCTCCCTGCGGCAGGCACCCTTCATCCTCTGGATTCATGATCTGGCCATACCCGACCCTTATTTCATCCTGCCCCTGCTCATGGGCGTGTCCATGTTCTTCCAGCAGCGCCTCAATCCCGCGCCGGTAGACCCCATGCAGAAGCGCATCATGTCCGCGCTGCCGGTGGTCTTCGCCGTGTTCTTCTCCTTCTTCCCCGCAGGCCTGGTGCTCTACTGGCTGACCAACAACGTGGTTTCCATCGGCCAGCAGTATCTGATCACCCGCCACATCATGGCGGCCAAGGACTAGGGTGTGGGTGAGGATTTGTCCGTGCTGAGTTAAGGGCATGGATTATCAGCAGGGAGACACGATTGTCGCGATTGCCACTCCGCCGGGAGAAGGCGGTGTCGGCATTTTGCGCTGCTCCGGACCACAGGCGCTGTCCATCGCGATGGAGCTCTGCGGCGGACCGACAGTCAAACCGCTGACGCCCCGCCATGCTCATTTTCGCCGCTTTTACGCCCGCGACGGCAGCCTGATCGATCACGGCATTGCCCTCTATTTTCCAGCCCCTAACAGCTACACCGGCGAAACCGTCGTGGAATTGCAGGGCCATGGCAGCCCGCTGGCCCTCGCCAGCCTGCTCACCGAGGCTATCGCTCTTGGCGCACGGGCGGCGCGTGCCGGGGAGTTCAGTGAACGGGCCTTTCTCAACGGTCGGCTTGATCTTGCCCAGGCCGAAGCGGTGGCCGACCTCATCCACGCCCGCAGCGATGCTCAGGCACGAGCCGCGGCAGCGAGCCTGGAGGGCGCCTTTTCACAAGCCGTCGATGATATTCACGGCCAGCTTCTGCGCCTCCTCGCCCTCGCTGAAGCCGGACTGGATTTCAGTGAAGAAGACCTTGGCGATGCCCATGACCAGGCGATCGGCGACAGTCTGGTACGGCTGGATGCTCAGGTCGCCCATCTGCTCAAGCAGGCGCAGCAAGGCGCCCGACTCGCCCGCGGCGGTCGCGTGGTGCTCGCCGGGCGTCCCAACGTCGGCAAGTCCAGCCTGATGAACGCCCTCGCCCAGCGCGAGTCGGCGATTGTCACCGCCATCCCCGGCACCACCCGCGACCTGCTTCGGGAAGAGATCGTCCTCGGCGGACTACCGGTGGAACTCGTCGACACCGCGGGACTGCGCGAGGCGGCGGATGCCGTGGAGGCGGAGGGCGTCGCCCGCGCCCGCAACATATTACACAGTGCACAACTAATCCTGCTGGTGGTCGATGCGAGCACGGGATGGCAAACAGAGGACGAAGTTATCCTGCGTGCCCTGCCGGACGGACCGCGCCGCATCATCTGGAACAAAATGGATCTGGTTTCCGCAGTACCTGCCACCCCGACGGGTGAGGAAGCGATAACACTCTCCGCCCAAACCGGCGCAGGTCTCGATGCGTTACACCGCAGCCTGATCGAAGCACTGGGTGTGCAGGGCGATAGTTGCCCCTTCAGCGCCCGCCGCCGCCATGTCGAAGCCCTGGAAAGCTGTTTGCGCCGGCTCGGCACCGCACGTGACATGCACCGCCTGGGAGATGCCCCGGAACTGGTCGCCCAGTCCCTGCGTGAAGCCGCGGCAGCGCTGGCCGGCATCACCGGCCACATGGATGTGGAAGACATTCTCGGCGAGATTTTTTCGCGCTTTTGCATCGGTAAATAACGTCGAGTTCGCGTAGAGGTGAAATGCGCTGGCAAGGCGCCCGGCTACTCAGAATGCAATAAACGCGGTAACCGCAAACTCGTTGTCAGCGGCATTCGCAACACTTTGGGGTAATGCTCTTTGTGCTGGCGGAATACCGGACAAATCAGGTATGTTTACGCTTCTCACGAAATAATCAACCATTACCCTGGTGGACTTGGTAATATGGTATTGGCCACCGATCGCCCAGGTTTTGAATATTCTCTCCTGCGTTGCAACATTGGGTAATCGATCATAGAAGTCATAGCGCAGATCGAACTCTAAACGGTTGGTTACAAAAAATCCGCCGGAAACATAATATCCTTTAGCCGTATTCTGGCTTCCAGGGTAAACCTGGGCGTCCGTAAGCGTCGGCGCCGCACCTGCGTATGTATTAAATACCGCGGGCGCATCGATCATTCCGGAACCACGGATATATTCAAACTTGAGCCATCTTCCCCAACGTTGCATATATCCCTGCGTATACGTCAGGCCAAGTCCATCGCGTGTCATGGAGTAGGATTGTCCATTAAAAATGGGGTTCGCATGCTGATACCAGAGGAATCCCGTCACGTCACTGCGAAATGGTCCATGAATTGGCCCAAACCCTCTTAAAATATAGGACGCCTGTAGGCGCGCTGCGACGAGCGCTCCGCTGGAGGTATTTGTCGCCACCAGAGGTCCAAAGTTGCCGACCATCACGCCATAGGCGTACTCCATATTCCCCGCACGAAACCAGTCCATTACTTCCGCACCGGGATATCGGAACGCGTTGTTTCCCATTATATTTTTACCGGGAACAGAATAACTTTCGTATGGCCCTGACCGATAATCGGTATTTGTTGAATAAAATGGCTGCAACATTAGTTGTTGTACGACCGTACTATAATTAAATCCAAATGCAAAGTTTGGGTATCCCTGCATATCTTCTTCCGGACCGGGTGCGCGAATGATACCCACTTCAAAGCGTGCGCCGGGAACGTAACTAAATGTAGCATGAGCGTCCATGAGCTGTGGTGTGTAGTTACCGGCAACGTGAGTGAACTGATTGTTTCCAAACTCGCCGGCCAACATGTATGAAATATGCTTATTGATGTTTCCTCGCAGCATGATGTGCGCAAAGAGAATATTAAACGACTTGCTGGATGTGTCTTGCGGTGCTACCAGGTTAAACCTCGGAATCTGACCATTTTCTGCCATGGTTCCATTCATGTATTTGTAAAGCGGAATAAAGAACCCACAAAAGTTTAACAGTGGGGCGTGTGCTGGAGAAATACCTTCCAGCTTGAACCAATTTGCAGCAGCGGCAACGTCTATTGAACCCGCAGCCAGACCGACAACCGCAAGAGCATATATTGCATATTTTTTATGTTTCTTCCTCTTCCCCATATCTATCTCCTTCAGCCATCGCCCCGGGGCATGCTGGTTTCATTGTCCAGAAACATAACGAGGCAGATGGCCGGCTGGTTACGTGTTCTCGGGCGGGCCGAAAGCACGCCATAAATACTAACTGCTATGACTTATCGTTTTTAGCGGAATCGCCATGATCCAGTCCCAGGAGTTGGTCAGGTAGACGGTACCTCCCACTATTACCGGGCTTTCGATCCCGAACTGGCCACCGATATGATGTTGGTGAAGTTCCTTTCCGGTGACAGGATTCACAACAAATAGGTATTGCCCAGTAGTGATGTACAGCAATCCGTTGTAATAGGTTGGAGCCGAACGCCCAGCGCCTGCCGCAACTTTAGTGGGGACATGCCATGTCCAGAGTAGCTTGCCCGTTTTAAGTTCATACGCCTGATAGGTGGATGCAACGGGATTGCCTACATATACGATATTGTTGTGGATCATGGGAACGCCCCCTTTAAACGCGGGTATTTTTCCTCCGCTTCCCATGTTTCTGGTCCATAGAACCGCGCCGGTCTTGGCATCAAATGCGCGAATGACGTTGCTGAACATGGCCTTTTTATTGGCTTGCGGTTTCGTTGTCGCATCGAGTACGACAACACCATCGGCCGCCGCCGGAGATACGTCGCCAATACCCGTATTACTGGCGCCCGGTATCGTCCCTTTCCATACGATATGCCCGTTGGATTCATTCAGACAATAAAGATATGGCTTGATCGCCATAGCAAAATAAATATTATGCCGATACGCGGTCACGCTGGACATGTTGTCCATGCCCCCCACATGAGTTTTCCATACCTGCTTTCCGGTAGTGGCATTAATCCCAAACGCATTTCCTGCGCCATCAGCAATAAACAGGGTGTTGTTGTCATAGGCTGGTGTCGCCATGGTTTCGCCAGGTGTCGCGAAGTACCAAAGTAGCTTGCCGTTGTTGCGGTTAAGGGCATAAATGCCGTTGAAACTCACATTTAGGCCTCGCGCTGAAGCCGATGGATTGTGGGCATAGCGCAGGACATTGGCGAAGTTGAAGGCTACGCTGCCGGCGGATAGGTATACCGTATTTCCAATAACCAATGGGTTGCCCATCAAATTATTACCGACAGGACTCGCGCGCCAGATGAGTTTCCCGGTTTTTGCGTTAACCGCATATGCAAACATATCATCGCTTTCCGCATAGACCACGCCATCAACCACCGATGGCCCCAGTGCGTTTCCATAGAACTGGGTTTGTGTTACGGATGCTTCCGCCGCGCCATAGGTCTTACTCCCGAACGGCGGGTTTGCCAGAGGCCATGCGCGGGCCTCCGGGAACAACCAGGATACGCCGTTCTTTATCCATTCCGGCGCATCGTCAGGGACCGGAAATGCAGCATTGTGGGCGGGATTCGCGTATGCGTGTGTCCATTCGGATGGGCCGACACCGGCATCCACGCCAGATGGTGCGTTTTCCGGGTGAGATACCGTTCGATAAGGCCCGGTTGAATCCATTGGAACAGCAACAGAGGCGGGCGCCAATGGCACCCAGCCAAAGAGGGCCAGCAACAATGACGATAAAAGAATTTTGTTATGTGGACCATGGTTACGTACAATACTTGGCATATCAGGTCTCCAATCCATTTGGTGAGATACAACGTACTCGGTCATCCGCTTCGCTTTTTCAACATGTGTTTCCACTTTAGTCATTTCCATAAACGATATTCACAGATTCAGAATGCTCGCTTCTATGACACAATCAGCGTTATATTTCTGGATACAGTCCGCTTATGATATTCAATGAATAAATGAAAATTGGAATCACGCGGCAGCATGAGATGTGCCATGCACTTGGCAACCTACAGAGTATTTGTCCCGATAAATAGTCCATTGCCATCCCAAGCATGCGGCCGCGGCCTACATACTGCATGTATTGTGCCAATCGCATAACGATCGCAGGATGCTGTATTATCTTGTTATTCTTGCAGCGTGAGTTATCCGGAAGGCGTGGGGAAGGGCCAAACGGCACAGGTCGACCGTGAAGTTGGCCAGAAAGGGCCAACGAGCGCGTATTTCGGCCCCATTTGACCTGGCCAAGTAACGGACCAGGCTAGCGCCTCTCTCGAAATTATAGCTTCTCGCCGCCCGGCACATCTTCACGGTCGGCGACCAGCCCAAGATTTTTCATGCGGGTCCGCAGTTGCTTACGGCTGATGCCAAGCAACCGCGCGGCCTGACTCTTGTTGGACTGCGCTTTGTTCAGGGCCGACACGACTGCCTCGCGCTCTACGGCGTGGAGATCATAAGTCCCCCCAAAGGAGCCTATTCTCTCTGTTTCCGTGGTGCGCATCTCGTTCGGGAGACCGGCGGCCAGTATGGTGCCCCCCCGATTCAGCACCACCAAACGCTCGACGATATTCTCGAGCTGGCGAATGTTGCCGGGCCACGAATAGGCCTCCATGGCAGCTAACGCTGCAGCCGCGATGTCTACTTCAGGCCGCCCCAGCTCTGTGCACACACGCCGCAAAAAATGATGGACGAGGGGCGCGATATCCTCCCGCCGTTCCCGCAGCGGCGGGATGTGCAACGGGATGACATTCAACCGATAATACAGGTCTTCCCGAAAACTGCCTGCCTCCACCGCCTTGGCGAGGTCCACATGGGTTGCAGCGATGATACGGGCCGCGAGGCGCAGGGGTTGATTCCCGCCGAGGCGAGTATATTCCCGCTCCTGCAAGGTGCGTAACAACTTGACCTGCATCGCCAGGGGCATGTCACCCACTTCGTCCAGAAAGAGGGTTCCGGAGCCCGCCATTTCCAATTTCCCTGCCTGAGACCGCACCGCACCGGTGAAGGCGCCTTTCTCGTGACCGAAAATTTCGCTTTCCACCAGATCCAGGGGAACGGCACCACAGTTGAATGCAAGAAAAGGCGCATGGGCACGGGGGGACGCCACATGCAACCCCCTGGCAACCAGCTCTTTGCCGGTTCCTGACTCTCCGGTAATCAGCACATTGGAAGGGGCGGGCGCGACGAGATGGATCATCTCCAGAATCTCGCGTGTGCCTGGACTCTCCCCGATAATGCCGTGGCGCGGCAAGTCCTGGCTGCGTGGCGGGTTGGTGTGACCCCGGCAACTCAATGCCTGGCGAATGATGGCGACGAGTTCCCCTTCATCCACCGGCTTGGTCAGGTAATGCTCCGCCCCCGCCTTGATCGCCTGCACAGCCTGTTCGATTTCACCGTAGGCCGTGGCAATCAGCACAGGTACTCTGGGCCAGCGCTCCTTGATGCGTGCCAGCAATTCGGTACCGCTCATCCCTGGCAGGCGCTGGTCTGTGAGGACCAGGACAGGGAGTTCCCTGGCCATGACGGCCAGGGCGTCCTCCGCGCTTTCTGTTTGTGTAGTCGAGAAGCCCTCAGCCTCCAGGATGGCCGCGAGTACGCTACGCAGATTTTTTTCGTCCTCGACGATGAGAATTTTCTGGGATCGCATGCCAATAATCTTTTCGATACCCTTAAAGGATGATGGGTGGATCATCGGCCGGGACCCTGCGGAGGTAAACAAAGTGCGAACTCGGCTCCGACTTCCCGATGGCGCAATTCCACTTGCCCGTCGTGGACCATCATGATTTTCGTGACCACCGCCAGACCAAGGCCGCCGCCCTTCGCCTTCCCTGTCACGTAAGGCTTGAAAATGTCATTGGCCCGCTCCGGCGGCACCCCTGGGCCATTGTCCACGACCCCGGCCACAAACTGCCCGTTTTCTTCGCGCCGACCGTATAACGTAATGCAGCCACCGTGGTTCGGCAGGGCTTCGACGGCGTTGAGCAACAAGTTGCTGATAGCCTGTTCAAACAACTGCGGATCGGCGACGACCTGCAGAGACGGCGGGCAATTTATAGTAAGAGTAATTTGTTTGGCCTCCAGATCCGTCGCGTGCCTTTTGCTGCTGCGTAAGAGCAAGTCCAGCGCGGGCACTTCTGTGAGATCTATATGATAAGGACGCCCGAAATCGAGAAATCCCTGGGTCATATCATACAGTCGCTGAACCTCCTCTTCTATGATATTGATAAATTCTTGCCGGTTCACCGGCTGCTCGTAGCGGACCAGGTATCGCGCCGCACCGCGTAAGGAGGAAAGCGCGTTGCGGATCTCGTGCGCCACCTGGGCTGACATCTCTCCAATCGTCGCCATGCATTGCATCGCCTGTTGTCTCCGGTGTAACTGTTCGAGTTCCAACAGATATTGCTGCAACCGCTGTTCCAGCCTCTTGAAACCTTCCTCCAGGCGGGTTATCTCGTCGCCATCCGCCGGAATGGGAGAATATTGCGGGAAACCGTCCACATGGAGCCGCGACTCCACATCCGCCATCTGCTGCGAGAGACGCCGAATGGGGCGAGTAAACGTGTTGCTAATGAGAGAGGCACCGATGAGACCCATGAAAGCCGTGATCATGCCAAGAAAGGAAAGACGCCTGATCGCAAGGTCCATTCGGGTATCCACTACGCTTTGGATCACGTCATTATTGGCCCGCAGGCTGACATAGCCGAGGATATGCGATCCGGCACGGATAGGAGCCGTAAACTCCTCGTGCCCCGGGTTTGTCGGCACCAGGCCTTGCCGACCGATCGCCGTTGACTGTGTGCTTGCGACTGTCAGACCCTGCGGATCGGTTATGATTGCGCGGCGGATCAGCGGGTTATTCTCGACCTGTTCAACCAGTTTAAGCAGCGTGCTGCTGTTTCCGGATAACAGAGGATCAGCGGCATCGCGGGCAAGTCCTCGGCTGAGATGGATGACCCTACTATGAATCTGTTTTTCCATATTTTGTTCGACCGCGGTGTAGAGAAACAGCACGATCATTCCATAGATGCCGGCAATGAGCATAAGCACAAAGATGATACTTTTGGAACGCACGCTCAGATGGCGCCATAAATGAATGGCAAAGGAGTGACTAAGGTGTGCTGTCAATAGTGAATCCTCATGTTTCAGTCATGTCAGTAGCACCCCAAATCCAGCGCATACGATGCGTATTCCATGCCATTCGGCCGGGGCGGGCGGAGTGTAATGACCGTGGTAAAAGGACGTTACGCCGACTGGGGCGACGGGGTCAACCGCCGCTTCTTCCGCATGAATTCTCCGTCGTTAGTTAGCCTGTAGGCGTTGTAGATCAGACGATCCAGAACATGGAATCGGTGGCCGGATCGCCGTGGAGTCAGTGGCCGGATGCGGCCGGAATACGCAATTTTGAATAAATAGCTTCAATCAACGCCCGCCCGGGCGCGTGGCCGTGTGGGATGGTGACCCTGATCGCCATCCCTGCAGGGCCTTTTTTGCCCCGCCTTCAACGCAGGCTTTGATGCGCAGTTTGGGCAGTATCTTCAATAATCAAGGAAGGGGTTGACCATAATCCGTTTTTATAGTCATATATGGACATTATGGGGTTATAGATTAATTAGATGATAAGTATATGCTAACGCGGGGGTGGAGATAGATGGTCCAACTTAGCTACACAAAAACAGCCGGCAAGATGGTGGCCTTGGTATCTGTCGTGTTTACCGGTATGGGCGCGATGCTTTTCGACACAATTGCTTATGGAGCGGCAAGTGCACCGAATAGCGAGGTTGTGGCTGCCACCGCTTCTTCGACCACGGCCGTTACGGTTCCAACGCAGTCCGTGGCGAATGCACAGAATACGACGGGTACCAACGCGACCGGCATTCCGCAACCGGTAAGCACTACCTGTATGGCATGTCACGGAATGACTGGAATATCTCCCAGTGGATCAATGTTTCCAGACTTGGCTGGTCAATGGTCTCCTTATTTGGTCAAACAACTCAACAACTTTAGAAGTCATACCCGTGCGGATCCCATGGCAAAGGCTATTATGTGGGGCATGGCCGCGTCGCTAACGCCGGCACAGGTGCAACAGGTAGCAAATTACTTCTCTACTCAGACTCCACCGAAAGCAAAAATGGCAAACGCTAAACTAGCGGCAGAAGGAAAGAAGATATATGAAGGTGGAATATCTAACCTTCATGTGCCTGCATGTATGGCATGCCACGGTCCAACCGGTCTAGGTGACCCGCCTTACTTTCCTCGCTTGGCAGGTCAACGGCGAGCCTACGTAGAATTGCAACTGCATTATTTCAAAAAAGGCCTCAGAACCAATGATCCGCATGCCATCATGCGATACGTCGCCTCGCGGCTAACGGCGCCGCAGATTACGGAGTTGGCAACCTATGTACGCAGTTTGCCTGGAGGTGCTAATGAATAATTATGTACCAGTTGATGGCTTGCTGAACGGGCGTGTAATCATTGTTACAGGAGCCGGGGAAGGGATTGGTCGCTGTGCTGCCGTAGAATTTGCCCGTTTGGGTGCTGAAGTAGTGTTATTGGGCCGAACGCAGCGGAAGCTAGAGGGTGTATACGACGAAATTGTTGATTCAGGTTATAAGGAGCCGGTTATACATCCAATGGATTTGCTGACTGCCAAGGGACGCGATTACCAGGATTTTGCGCAGCGCCTGAAGGAAAATTTAGGTCGCCTGGATGGGGTCCTGCACAATGCTGCGGAACTCGATATATTGACACCGATCCAGTATTACGACGAGGATTTGTGGGAAAGCGCGATGAAGGTGAATATGACCGCGCCATACTTATTGACACAAGCCTGTTTGCCACTGCTGCTTGCATCCGAGGATGCATCCATTGTTTTTATTACTGATGACTGCGCCCTTGAGGCAAAAGGTTATTGGGGAGCGTATGCTGTAAGTAAAGCGGCAGTACAACATTTTGGACTTACGCTTGCAATTGAATTGCAAAACACCAACGTTCGCGTGAACGTGATAAATCCTGGGCCGTGCCGTACGGGAATGCGGGTGAGGACACATCCGGGAGCATCAATAATGTCCGTTCCGCCACCGATAGCGATAATGCCCCTTTATGAATATTTGTTAGGGCCTGATAGCAACAATACACGTGGGCAAATAATGAATGCCAGAGATTGGCTGGATACGGAACACGATGATCGCCAGGTTGTTGCGGTTCTTGAGTAATAACCTGACAGACGTTGGATGGTGCCGCAAACAGCCCTACGGAATAAAACAAACTCTGGTAGTTACGCGGTTTGTATCAAAGCACGAGCGAGGTTATAGAAATGACAATAGTTACAGATTCGGAACATGGCCACAAAAATATTACACGCCGGCGATTTTTGGCGGCGGCTACATCGGCAGTTGGCGCGGTGGTAGCCGGGATGGTAGCTGTGCCCCTCGTTGATTCATTGGAGCCGACGGCTGCGGCCGAAGCGGCATCGTCAACCACCGTAGATCTGACGCCCATTGAACCAGGTATGCAGGTGACGGTGCCGTGGCAGAAAAAACCAGTAATAATAATAAATCGGACCCCGGAAATGTTGGCTACATTAAAAGAAACGATGGCAAAAGGAATTTTAAAAGATCCGCTATGCAAAGTGCCGCAGCAGCCCCCCTACTGTACAAATATGTATCGTTCCAGAGTTCCTGAGTGGTATGTCGGGATACGTATCTGTAATCATCTATGCTGTATTCCACATTATAGACCGAAAAAAGGAAGTGTTGCGCCATGGTGGCTTGGCGGATTTCACTGCCCGTGCCATGGTTCAATGTACGATCTGTCTGCACGGGTAATACAGGGTTCCCCAGCTCCGCATAATATGGCGGTGCCGGAGTATGAGCTCTCTACAGAGAAGATGAGTGCAACGATAACCCATATGTATCCCAAAGCTCACTTGTGTTGACAGATTGATAATTGAGGAGTGGATCCGATGAGTAGATTTTCGGCATGGGTTAACAAGAGGCTCCCGGTAGATGAAACCATAAGGGAGCATATGACAGAATATTTTGCGCCAAGAAACTTCAATATTCTATACTATGCAGGATCATTGCTGTTGTTGATGATCGTGCTTCAGTTGATTAGCGGGTTTTTTCTGATGGCGCATTATGTTCCTACATCTCAAGATGCCTTTGCTTCAGTACAAGGCATCATGTACGACACAAAATGGGGCTGGTTGATACGCTATATGCATGTTGATGGCGTATCTTTAATCTTTATATTGCTCTATACCCATATGTTTCGCGGGCTACTGTATGGATCCCATCGCGCCCCTAGGGAGCTTGTTTGGGTTATCGGGTATGTTATTTATTTGTTAATGATGGCAGAAGCCTTTGTCGGATATGTATTGCCATTTGGAAATTTATCTTATTGGGCGGGCGAGGTTATTACCTCTATTATGCACGCACTGCCGGTGGTGGGGCCATCGCTTACTACCCTAACGCGTGGCGGTCCCGGGATCGGGTCTGCGACACTGCAACGTTTTCTAGCGCTGCACGTGGTTCTGTTCTTCCTTATTATTCTCGCCGCCATCGCGCTCCATATCGTAGCATTGCATCGGGTAGGTTCGAACAACCCCGACGGTATTGACATCAAAAAACATAAGGGCCCGGATGGACACCCGTTGGATGGTGTACCATTTCACCCATATTATACCGTGAAAGATCTGTTTGGTGTTGGGGTTTGGCTGACCATATTCGTTACTATTATATTTTATGCGCCAACCATGCATGGGGTATTCATGGAACGTACAACGTTCCTTGCCGCAAACCCGATGGTCAGCTTACCAGATGTAACCCCACCTTGGTACCTATCGCCTTATTACGCAATGCTCCGTGCGGTACCTAACAAATATTATGGCATCGCAATAATGATTACATCCGTCTTGCTGCCGTTGCTGCTGCCTTGGCTCGATCGTAACCCCGTTCGGTCCAGCAGATACCGTCCAGTGTACAGGATGATGCTTATTATTGCGGGGGTGTCCTTCATTATTTTGGCATGGATTGGTCAGGAACCGCCATTGCCTAAATATTTTTTGATCGAGCGGGTGGCGACAGCTTTATACCTCGGGTTTTACCTCTTGCTGCCGTTCGTTAGCATGATAGAACCTACACGGCCCGTACCGGAGAGGGTTACAGGATGAGCACGTACAGATATCTATGGTTGTTGTTGGTGGCCATGTTGATTCCCGGGATGGCATGGGGGGCGGAAAATACGGTGCACTGGATGACGCCGCATTACACGTTCAACCGGACCACTGTAATCTCTGGAGCGCGTTATTTCGCAGATCACTGTATGGCGTGCCATTCAGTTAGTTCATTGCGTTACGAGTACCTCCGTGCAGATCTTGGCATGACGAAAAAAGAGGTGGAGAAGGATATCATGCTTCCGAACGGCGCGGCCTGGAAGGGAGAAATAGTCTCCCCAATGCCCCCTGACATGGCAGCCAAATGGTTAGGAAAGCCTCCTCCAAATTTGAGTCATATGGACCGGTATCTCGGCTCAAAATTTATTTATACGTACCTGTTGTCATTCTATTGGGATCCTGCGCGGCCATCAGGTTGGAACAATTATGTGTTCCCAATGGTTGCCATGCCAAATGTATTGGCTCCATGGGGCGGTACGGTTGGGCCAAAGGGGCAAGTAATTTTTCCCGGAAAACTTTCTCCTGCCGAATATCACAAAAATGTCGCAGATGTTGTGGCGTTCCTTCGATACGCCTCGGATCCCTCGTATTTTACACGAATGGCGATCGGCCCATATATCATTGGTATCATGGTACTATTTACCATCCTTGCCTATTTTCTCAAGACGGCATATTGGATTGATCTGAAGAAAAAACGTAGTAATGCCCATACAACCGGTTAACGGTTCCAAGCCAGTTGTGTGCCGGGCATGAAAACGGCCCGCCTGACCAGCACGTTTACGGGTCTGGCGGGTTTTTCGATGTGCGTGTACCGGTTTGGTGTGCCCCGGTGTGGGGTCGTTATGCTCCGTCGCCAACAACGATACGCTGTAACAGAGACATCATTTATTAATATGTGGTAACATATTGATATGTTAATGAGCCCTGATGCCGATGTTGAGGGTGCAACGTTCTCACCAAAGTGGAACTATCCAGCACCTAGCAGTGTCCCATTTTATGGGTCCACGGGGTGGGGGTGGGCGGCCCGGGGAGATCGCGATGTAGGGCTTGATTGCCCCGTGCGCATATGGTATCAAGCTAATTATATGGTTTATGCTTAGGATAGCGCGATAGTGCATGGTTTGCCCCATGGATATGGGGTCTTCACTTTATTTGCCATTGCGGGTGAGTAAGATGCAATGAGTCAGTTCCGGGCATAAATATGCATTGCTATCTTATTATAGAACTGTTTACAGGTGTATTAATAGCCTGCCACTAATCATGTAGTTATCAGAGGGATCAGATTTGGCTAAGCAGATTTCTGGAGATGCAAGTTATTCGAGAGTGCGCTTAGCAATAAACTTTTTGGGATCCATGCGATTAGCGGTTAGTCTGCTGGTGTTGCTCGCCATCGCCTCTGTTATTGGTACAGTTCTCAACCAACAACAGCCATATGAAGATTACGTTTTAAAGTTTGGCTCATTCTGGTTCGCTGTCTTTCGTGACGTCGGTTTGTACAATGTTTACCGCACTAATTGGTACCTGGCGATAGTCGGTTTTCTCGTGCTGTCTACTAGCACATGTTTGATTCGTAATACACCGCGCATGCTGAGGGAAATGCGCGAGCCGGATTTGGTGGTTGGATCGGGGTACGATCCGCGAGGGATGGTGAATAATACGGAACTGTTCTCGCCATTAACCGTTCAGTCCGCGAGTAATATGGTAGTAGCTGTCATGCGGGGGCGTGGATATCGGCCGAAGCTGCACGAAAGCAAAGACGGGGTGGTAGTTACTGCTCGAAAAGGGCGTTATAATCGACTTGGGTATATACTAACACATGCGGCGATCATAGTATTTTGTGCGGCCGCGCTTTATAACGCCGATATTCCGGTGAAGCTGGATATGCTGACGGGCGCAGTACGACCGGAGAATAACTTTCATATTCCGCTGTCGGAAGTCAACAAAAAGGCTTGGCTCTCGGATAATAATCCTGCATACCGTGGCACGGTTACCGTTCCGGAAGGCCAGTCAACGCAAGTCGTCTATGAGTTGGTAGGGAATGGTTATCTGGTCCAACCACTTCCGTTCCGGATCATGTTGAAGCGGTTTCATGTCGCTTACTACTCTACGGGCATGCCTAAGGATTTTATATCCAATATCGTCCTTTACAATAAGGAAGGTAAGGTACTGAAAGAGGCTAATGTCCGAGTTAATCACCCACTTACCTATCATGGCGTTCAGGTATTTCAGGCGAGCTTTGTCGACGGGGGATCCCTTCTGAAAATGAAACGCTATATGTTTAATGATCCGGGGGCAGATGCGGTTGATGAGCAAGCGCGCGTCGGGCAGTCAATAAATTTATCCGGTACGAGCTATAAGTTAAAATTAAAAGGATTCTCCTTGGATAATGTTGTCCCTGCAGACGCCATAGAATCTCGGCCGGGCGCAGCACATAAACACATCAACCTCGGGCCGAGTTTTACATATATTGCGCAAAGTAAATCTGCGTCTAGTGCCGAGTTTAAGACCTATATGCAGCCGATCACGAGAGATGGACAATCCTATTTTGTGCAAGGCGTTAGGACAGCGTTCGGTACTCCATACCAATATCTTTTTATCCCAACGGGACCAAATGGTTCCATTGGGTTATTTATGAAATACTTGTCCGCACTACAAAAGCAGGCAAGCGTGAGTAACGGTGAAAGCACCAAGCGCTACATTCTACATACATTTAAGGTGGTGGTTAACAAATATGCGCCATCTATGACGACGGAGGCCGAGGGATTATATTTCCAGTCCGCGATTAGCGCAATATTGCAGCTTAAAGCATACCCAGTACCCTTCGTGGTTACTCTTACCGGATTTGATCACCGCTGGGCGGCTGGGCTAGAGGTTACGAAGTGGCCTGCCACTGTGGTTATTTATTGGGGTTGTGCTGTACTGGTTCTTGGCATATTTATACTATTCTATCTGCCGCAGCGCCGGATGTCGGTTGCGTTGCGCACGTTGACGGATGGCACAGAGGTGATAATCGGTGGCGCGAGCAGCCGAAATCCGTATGAGTTTACCAAGGAGTTTGAAGGATTTGTTACCCGTCTCAAGAGTGCCCTGCAGAGTCAGGATGACAGGAAGGAGAATAATGATGGCTAGCTCACAAGCAGATGAGTCGCTCGCGCTTACGAAAATGGAAGCCGAGGGACATTGGGTTAATCGCATCAGCAAGCTGGACCTGCTGTGGTTCGCGGGGCTCACGGTTGCTGCTGGTGTTTTGGTGGACGTTTTTAATAGCCAGTTTTGGTTTTGGCAATATGTGGTTCTTGCTACCTGGTATGTCACGTTGGTTGCCGTCGGTATTCACTGGCGCGCCTTCCAGGTGGCATTCCTGACGGTGGTCAGCGCCGCTCTTCTGGGTGTTTGGTTGTATAGCATCGGCCAAACACCTGCTAACGATGTCATTTTATGTTACGTATTACAGGGCTATGCCGGTGTTATGTGGATGATCGGTTTTCTTTTGGCCGCCACCAGTGCTTATATTATCTACCTGGTTACCCTCTCGGAAAAAGTGGGGCGCTTGGCAACGGGGCTGACATGGGCCGGTGTTCTTATGGGCTTCATCGGCCTTGGTGTCCGTTGGCGCGAAACCTATATCGGGCATCCTGATTGGGGACATGTTCCGGTGACCAATCTTTGGGAGGTGATGGTGGTATTTTGCGCAGCCACTGCCCTCTTTTACCTTTATTATGAGTCCCGCTTCAAATCCAGAGCACTGGGGGCTTTTGTCATGCCCCTGGTTGCAGCGGCCGCAGGGTTCCTTATCTGGCTGACCTTTGTCCAGCATATGGACCGTATAGCACCGATAATTCCTGCGCTACAAAGCTTCTGGATGAAATTGCACGTACCGATGATGTTTGTGGCATATGCCAACTTTACTATCGCCAGTCTGGTTGGTCTCGCCTATATTCTCGGCGACCGCTCGCGTAGAAACGGTGGCGGCGGAGTTCTCGCGCGGGCTCTTCCCAGCGGGGAGGTTATGGATAACATGATGTCCAAGGCAATTGCCTTGGGATTTCTGTTGTTTACGATCGCCACTATCCTCGGTGCCGTATGGGCCGCCAAAGCGTGGGGCGGGTTCTGGTCGTGGGATCCCAAGGAGACGTGGGCACTTATAGTTTGGTTGAATTATGCCGGATACCTTCATGCCCGTACAAGTAAAGGATGGCGAGGCAAGCAGATGGCATGGTGGTCCTTCATGAGTCTGTGGGTTGTGACATTCTGCTTTCTGGGCGTTAACCTCTTTCTATCCGGATTGCATTCTTATGGAAAGCTCTGATTGCCTTTAGCGTTAAGGATTTTTCGTGCGGGGCGAGAAAAGTTGTTGGGCGCCGGCAGATAATGAAGGACGGAAAGCATGGAAATGGAATTGGACCGCCATGGTGGCACTCTCTTTATTCCTCGGTGTAGACAAAACATGGATAGATGTCGGTCATTATCTGTATTGCAGGCATGTGTATGAGGTATCTGTTGATTGTTGTTACAACCCTGGATATGGAAAAGAGCGAAGCCATAGTGGCTGTTTTTAACCGGGCCAAAGCAGCTACGGCTGAGTACGACGTAGAAGTTATTTTGACCGGAGAATCTGGGGTTATTGCAACAATACAAGCGGTAAAAAGTGGCTTCGATGAAGAATATATGCGTCTACTATATGACTCTATGCGATCTGCAAAATCAGCCGGCGTCAAAATTAGTATTTGCGAACGATCCATGGAGTGGTGCAGTTTAAATAATGATGAGCTTATCCCGGAGATAGATGACGTAGTCAGCAGTCAATATATTACTGAGCGAGCCGCACCGAATACCTATGTTGCTTATCTCTGAGTTTGGGATTGTGAAACAGTATATCTGGTTGATCTAATTGTTATCAGGTGGTCGGGTATACTTTAATGGTCTTGTGCCCGCAAAAAGAGGGTGACCCAATGCAACTGATGTCTGAGGTGGTTTTTCGTGCGGCGCTGGTGTGAGCATCTTTCCTGGCGCATGCCGATGAAACACACATGATGCAGCCCATCAGCAATACTCGAATGAGCGTGGAATATTTTGGCGATGCTAAAGACATAATTCATAGTCCTTTTATAAAAAATGATGTTTATCAATGGGCCGTCAGGCTACCCCCTTCATGGTAACGCAGCTCGCATCCTCCATGCCAGCCCGGGCATTGAAGTGTTTATCATAACGTTATGTGCTGTAGCGCTCGTCACTTGTGTTTATTGGGCATCCAATAAGCGTTCCAAACTTTATCTACCGTCTTTTCTGCGGACCACAACCAGGCGTTACAAAAGCTATGTTTCGTTGCGACGGGGAGGAAATTGGACAGCGGCGACACGTGCGGCCACCAGGACGGCTAACAGTGCTGCGATGGCCAGAAGCTCCGTTGAATCCATGCGATGGGCGTAAAGGCCGATAAATATCTCCCGCAAAACAAAAACGATGCCTACTTCGGCCAGTACCCGCAGCCGAATGCGATGAAACTCTAAATAATCTGTGAAGGTGCGGAAAAGTTCAATTAGGACGAAGGTTGAGAGAACATCAATGACGAGCCCCTGCCCGAGGTCCTCAACGAGACCATGGATATGTGTGAGGCCTTGGACAGCAGCGGCCTCGTGCAGAGTGCTCACTGCAACTGCAAAATCATAAGCCAATCCAACCAATGCGCCCAGCAGGGTGAGCAGCATAACAAAGATCAGCGCTATGACAATGAGGTCCAGAAGCTTGCCGTAAAAACTCAGGGTTCTACCCCGAGCCCCGGTTCCTATCGCTGGTGGCACGATCCGATTCCTTTCCTGCTGTTCTGGCATGGGTTAGTCCGTAGTCGTGGTAGGTTGGTCCAAGCGCTGCCAAAAACCATGTTGTGTCGATACCGTTTCAAGTATGCACCTATTGTTATCAGCCAGCAAGATTGGTGTCATTACCGTGCCTGAAGACCAACTATTGCCATTGCGCTGACATTCAGCCGCGCCACGTTTCTGTAAGAACAGCCCATCGTACGACGTAAATATATTTAATGAACAGGAGAAGCAAAAGGTTATGACAACCTGGATGGCTGGTGTTCCATAGGTGATATTCGTTAGTTAATTATTATGCCTCAGTTTTGGTTTATATATGATATATTGCATTATATTTAGTCGCATAAATTATTATATAGGTTGTCTCGTGGCGGTGTCGTGCGGCCCGGAGATATTGGCAACACACTACAACATGATTATCTTTCTATAAAATAATATTGCGATTATCGATTGGTATAACTATCAAACAATACGCTATAATCATCTTATCTGAGTAATCCACATTGGCAATCTCTTGCCGAGGACCCGCCATATATTTGGCAAAGTGAGGTTTTCATGTCGGGATTATATATCATTTGTTTAAGTGGGGTGAGAGAGCGGTTGCAGTTTGCGGCGATGGCGGCGTCGGTGGCGGCGGTTTCGGGGTCGGAGGTGCATGTTTTTCTATCCATGAATGCCTTTCCCTATTTTGTGAAAGGACACGGCAAGGAGGCTCCGGTGGAAGGCGAGATGGGGCATTCGATGGCCGGGCGCAATGTGCCGCCGTTCTACCAGATTTTTGAGCAGGCCGTGGAACTGGGCGATGCCAAAATCTGGGCCTGCTCCATGGCCATGGACGTGATGGGGATCCAGGCGGAGGCGATGGAAGACATCGTCGCCGGACCTTTGGGTCTGACCAAGTTCCTCAGCGACGCCGAAGGCGCGCAGATCCTGACCTTTTAAAAAGGAGTGGTAGATGAGTGAAAGAGTCGTAGATGCCCGCGGCAGTTTTTGCCCCGGGCCGCTGATGGAACTGATTTCCAGCATGAAGATGATGAGTGTCGGCGACACCCTGGAATTGTTGTCCACCGATGCCGGTTCCGCTGCGGATGTACCGGAGTGGATCCAAAAGGTCGGTCACGAAATGCTGGATACCCGACAGGATGATGCGGGTACCTGGCACATCCGGGTGCGCAAGGCCAAGTAGCACGACGTCCAACCAGTACACAGACCTACAAGGAGTGACATCATGAGAATTCTCGTCGTCGGTGGGGGTATGGGGGGCACCATTTTCGCCAATCATCTGGCCCGCCGTATCCACCATGAAATGAAAACCGGCAAGGCCCGCATTACCATGCTCTCGGCCAGCCACGAACACGTCTATCAGCCCGGTTGGCTTTATGTGGCCATGGGTCGGACGACCCCGGATGAACTGGTCCGCGAACAGCAGAGCCTGCTGGAACCCGGTATCGAGTTTCATGTCGATCCCGTGGAGGAATTTCATCTCGCCGACAATCACGTCAAATGCAAGAGCGGCAAGGTTCATGAGTATGATGTTATCGTCATTTCCACCGGCTCCCGTCCCATGCCAGAAAACATCCCCGGCCTCAAGGAGAACTCCATCAACTGTTACACCGCGGAGAATGCGGTGGAGTTCTTCCGGCAACTCTCGGACTTCAAGGGGGGGCGCATCGTCGTCACCGTCGGTCTGCCGCACAAGTGTCCGATGATTCCGCTGGAAATCACCTTCGCCATGCACGATTTCATTCAGGATCGTGGCCTGCTGGACAAGACCGAGTTCTACTACACGTATCCCATCGGTCGGGTGCATAGCCTGGAGAATGTGGCGAAGTGGGCGGCACCGGAATTCGACCGGATGGGCATCCAGTACGAGACTCTGTTCAATATGAAGGAAGTCGATGGCAAAAATGCCCAGGTCCTCAGTGAGGAGGGGGGTGCCGTCAAGTATGACCTGCTGGTGGCGGTGCCGCCGCACAAGGGTCAGGAAGTCATCGAGCAGAATGGCCTCGGGCAGAATGGCTGGATTCCTACCAACCGCACGTCTTTGCACATGGAGGGGGAATACGGCAAGAATGTCATCGTCCTGGGGGACACCACCAACCTGCCGATCAGCAAGGCCGGCTCCACCACGCATTTCGAGGCTGAGGTCGCCGCCGAGAATGTCGCGGCGGTGATCAAGATCGGGCGATCGGTGCGCAGTTACGATGGCAAGGTCTTCTGCTTCATAGAGGCGGGCAAGGATCGCGCCACGTATGCCATGTTTGATTACCAGCATCCTCCGCAGCCCAAGGCCCCGACCGGTGCGGTCCATGCCTTCAAGATGGCCTACAACCAGCTCTATTGGGCCAGTGCCCGCGGCTTACTCTAAGGGAGGTGATCTATGACGGCTGTTATGGCGGAAACCTCCCACGAGGAGAAGTTGACCGAGGCCCGGGAAGCCCTGGCGCATCTGGTGGAGAACGGGGATCTGGAGCGTATCGTGCATCTGGCGCGGTTGGCCGGTGCCGCGCAGGATTCCATGAGCGATGAATTGGTCGGGCGGATGGCGGGTCTGGCCAGCGATGGTCTCGACTTGCTGGATCGGGTTCATCGCAGTCAGGTCGTCCATGCCCTGCCCGCCATCTCCGCGCTGGTGGAGAATGGGGATCTGGAGCGTATCGTGCATCTGGCGCGGCTGGTCGGTGCCGCGCAGGATTCCATGAGCGATGAAATCGTGACGCGGTTGGCGGGCATGGCCAGCAATGCCATGTGTCTGCTCGACCGGGCCACCCGCACCGGCGTCATGGAGCGGATGGTGACGGTGGCGGAAAAGATGGATCAGGAGCATATCCTGACCGATTTCCTCCGCTGTCTGGCCGGGGCTACGGAAGAAGCGGCCCATGCCCCTCTTCCCAAAGGCGGCCTCACCGGACTCTGGGAACTGATAAAACAACCGGAAACCCAACAAACCATCCAGTTCCTCATGCTCCTCGGCAAACACTTCCGATCCTGCCGACTCAAACACTGAGGCGCGGATGTTTTCCGCGCTGGCAGCGCTGGACGCCATGCCCGATGGTGGCCGGATTTTCCTTCCGGCGTTGGGCAGAGGCGATGGGGGGTCTCGTTTTCAGGGGTTACAAGCTGAGGTGCGATATGTGCAGGCATCACTTGATCATTGCGACATGGATGGTCGCAATGCTGTGGTTATCCGGATGTGCTGTAAGTCAGCGAGAAAAGCCGCTGACGATTGGAACAACGTATACTGCTGCAGTATCCATGGCCATGCTTAAATTCAAGGTGTTGTCCTACAAAGGTGATGGTTGGTATGACGTTCAGCTGATCGGTAGCAACATGGAGCCTTTTACCACCACTGAACCCGCGCTGATAAACTCCCATGCCCTTTCTATTCTGCAACCCAGCAAGCAAGGGTAATTAACCCTCCATAACCCTTGCAGGATGCTTGCGGGGTGCCCTTTCCGGAAGCCCCCCTTGTTGGGGGCGCAGTGCGGCCGTACCCTGAAGACCGACCGGGGTGACGATGGCAGGATATTTTGTTGACCGCATATGGTCGAAGTGGTGTATCTTCAACGATCCTGGCGCGGGGCGATCGGATATGATCATCGTGCCGACTTGGTCATTCGCGTCCCGGATCGGCCATACCGCCATCTGGTATGACTTCGAGGCTGCCGATGCCATTTGTTTCCATGCTATACGGAGAGTGATCTGATGACCGTGCAGGACTGGGTGTTGATGTACATTGCATTGGCTTTTGTGGCCGCCAATCTGCCGTGGTTGAGCAATCGCCTGTTCTTCTTTCGCAAGGTGGCTGGCGATAAGGGATTACGGCAGTATCTGTTCGAATGGCTGGTAATGTATCTTGTTGTCGGGGTTATTGGCATGGGGATAGAGGACGGTCTGAATGGTCATCTCCATGCGCAGGGTTGGGAGTTTTATGTAGTTACTTTATGCATGTTTGCTGTTTTTGCCATTCCGGGGTTTATCTGGCGCTTCAATCTTCTGCCAATATTGCGCAGATCCTGAGTCGTTTCCTGCTGGTGCCTGAAGCACTGTTTTTGCAGAAAATCCCCACGTAGAGAAAATTCCGTTGTTCGAGGTTCGCCCATTGCGTCCGTTTGTGCATTCCGGATAGTGAGGTATGGAGGGCTGTCGGCAGTGCCTGGACTGTTGGGGTCCGGGTGCATTGCCGCATCTGCAGCGCAGGCGCAACGATGCCTTTGCCCGTTCGTCGGATGTCGATCATCCAAACCAATAAGCATAACGATATAATATATCGGTCTTTCAGCTTTTGTACGCCGTCGATTAGGCTTTGTCCCTGATGTTCACCGAGCCGGTGCGATGAATCATGGCGACAAACAATATCATGGTGCTGCAATGGAATTGATCCGACAATCAGACTTTCTGCTGGACCCGCGAAAGCAGGAGGACCTGCGACGTTTTGCGGAGGGCATGACTCGCGAACAATTGCTGTGGTCCAGCGGCTATTTGACGGGTTTTGGGGAAAGTGCGCCTGCCTCAAAAATACAAGGGGGTACCGGAGAAAAGATCACTATATTGTTTGGCACGGAGACCGGTAACGCCAAGCGGTTGGCGGAACTTTTGGCGGCCAGAGCCCAGGCGATGGGTGTGCAAACCAGCATTCAGGACATGTTGACGTATGGTCGTGCGCAATTGCGCCGGGATCGCGTCATCGTGCTTATTGTCAGTACACACGGGGATGGTGAGCCACCTGACAGTGCCCGCGCGCTTTTGGCTTCACTGACCGATGGGCCGGCTCCGGATCTGCATGGCAGCCGCTTTGCCATATTGGCATTGGGCGATGCCAGCTATCCAAAGTTTTGCCAGGCCGGAAAGGCGTTCGATATGGCCCTCGCTTCCGCCGGTGCCGAGCGCCTCCTCCCCCGGGTCGATTGTGACGTCGATTACGAAGAGGATGCCACGTCTTGGATGGAGCAGGTTCTGGGGACCATCACCACCGGCAAGCCCTCTCCGGCAGTACCGCTTCCGGCCCCCATTCTGAAACAGGGATACTCGAGCCATGCCACTTTCCCCGCCGTCCTGCTGAGCAAGGTGAATCTCTCCGGCCGCGGGTCGGACAGGGAAGTCTGGCATCTCGAACTGGACATCGACGAATCTGGCCTTCACTACACACCAGGCGATATCGTTTCTGTTATTCCAAGCAATCCGCCCCAACTCGTAGAAGAGCTGCTCGATCGACTCGAGCTGGACCACAAGGCCTCCGTACGGACCAGACGGGGTGAAGTGCCGTTGGCGGAGGCTCTCGCCGCGCACTATGAAATCACCAGAATCACATGGCCCTTTCTGGAGCGTTACGCGCGCCTGAGTGACGCGAAGGCCTTGCAAAGTGCGATTGCCGGGCGGGATGTCAACAGTCTCGACACCTGGATAGACGGCCGGGAGGTCGTCGACATCGTCGGGCAATACCCCGTCAAGGGACTTAGTGCGCAATCCTTCGCCGACTGCCTACGGCCCTTGCCGCCGCGGCGGTATTCCATCGCCTCCAGCCTCCTCGCCGCCCCGGGCGAAGTCCACCTGACGGTCGCCGCCGTCCGCTACAGCAGCCACGGGCGGGAGCGTCTGGGGGTTGCCTCGACATTTTTGGCGGATCGTGTCGCCATCGGCCGGCCTGTACCTCTATTTATCGAATCCAATGCCGAATTCCGACTACCCGAAGATTCCGGACAGGCGATGATCATGATTGGAGCAGGGACCGGGGTGGCCCCCTTTCGTTCCTTCCTGCAGGAACGGGAGGCATTGGGCGCTGCCGGAAATAACTGGCTTTTCTTTGGGGACCGTCACTTCAGCACCGATTTTCTATACCAGCGGGAGTGGCTGCGCTGGCTCAGGGATGGGCGCCTCACCCGGCTCGACGTCGCTTTCTCCCGTGACCAGGAACGCAAGATATATGTCCAGGACCGTTTGCGGGAGCGTGCCGGTGACGTGTTCGCATGGCTGGAAGAAGGTGCCGCCGTGTATGTCTGCGGGGCCGAAGCGATGGGCAGGGCGGTACATCAATCTCTGGTGGATATCGTTCAGTCGGCCGGGCGCACGCAGGTTCAGGCCGAGGAATATATTCTGGAATTGAAACAGACGGGGAGATATCACCGAGATGTCTATTAATGACAAAGCACTTTCCGATGTGGAACGGATCAAGGCGGAGAGCCAGGGACTGCGCGGTACGTTGCGGGAGAGTCTGCGCAATCCTGTCACCGGTGCACTGGCGGAAGACGACGTTCAGGTCATCAAGTTCCACGGCATTTACCAGCAGGACTATCGCGACCTGCGGGCGGAACGCCACCAGCAGAAACTGGAGCCCTTGTATCAATTCATGGCCCGGCTGCGCCTGCCGGGCGGCGTGTTAAGCGGAGCACAATGGCTGGCGTTGGGCGACATCGCCCGCACCTACGGCAACGCCAGCCTGCGTATCACCAGCAGACAGAGCATACAATTTCACGGACTGCTCAAGCCGCATCTCAGGCCGGTGCTGCAAGCCCTCGACCGGGAACTGCTCGATACGGTCAGCGCCTGCGGCGACGTTAATCGCAACGTCATCGCCAGTTCCGCCCCTCAGATCTCCGCCTTCCATGCAGAGGCATACGGTTGGGCGCAGAAAATTGCCGAGCACCTGCTGCCGCAGAGCCAGGCCTATCATGAAATCTGGTTGGACGGCCAACAGATAACTGCACCGGAGGAGGATCCCCTGTATGGGCCTACCTATCTGCCGCGCAAGTTCAAGATTGCCATCGCTGTGCCGCCGCACAACGACGTCGACGTGTTCACGCAGGATCTTGGGTTCATCGCCATACACGAGGAGGGGCGACTGGCGGGATTCAATGTTTGCGTTGGGGGAGGCCTTGGTCGTAGCCACAACAAACCCGACACCTACTCGAGGCTGGCGGATGTCTGCGGATTTTGCGCCCCCGAGCAGGTGTTGGCTATAGCCGAAGCCGTGCTCATTACCCAGCGTGACCACGGTGACCGAAGCAATCGAAGCCACGCCCGCCTCAAATACACGGTAGACCGTATGGGGTTGGACCGCTTCATGGAAGAGGTGCAGCAACACACCGGATTTCCGTTGGCCCCGCCGCGCCCGTTCCACTTCGAGACTTCGGGAGACCGGTTCGGCTGGCTCGAAAATGATGACGGAACAGCCTGTCTTACCCTCTTCATACCCGGTGGCCGGGTTACCGATGGTGATATTCCGCTCCTCAGCGGGCTGGATGCACTCGCACGCCTGCACCATGGCGAAATCCGGCTGACCTGCAATCAGAATCTGCTGATCGCCGGCATTTCCCCCGCGGAACGCCCGGCTGTCGAAACCTTGCTTGCTGAATTCGGGCTTGACAGATTGCTGAATCTCGCCCCCGTCCGCACCCACGCCATGGCATGCGTGGCACTGCCCACCTGCCCCCTGGCGATGGCCGAGGCCGAGCGCTATTTGCCGGTTTTTCTGAATCGCATCGAGGCGTTGCTTGCCGAGACCGGTCTGGAAGGAGAAGCGTTGACGGTGCGGATGACCGGATGCCCCAACGGGTGCGCCCGGCCTTATCTCGCGGAGATCGGCCTGGTCGGCAAAGCGCCCGGCCTTTACGATCTTTATCTGGGCGGCGATCGGACCGGCATGCGCCTGAATGCACTTTACCGGGAGGCATTGGATGAAGCAGCTCTGCTGGATACCCTGCGCCCCCTGTTGAAGCGCTTTGCCGGCCAGCGCTGGGCCGGCGAGACATTCGGGGACTTTGTCCGGCGACAGGATTTATTGCCGCCAGATCCAGGCCTTCCGCATACAGGGAGACGGTGAGGAATCCATGAGTCTAGGAACCAGGATACAGGATGTGCTCCTCCTTTTCGGGGAATTGCGCAACGCGCCATACGCACCGGCGGCTTTTGCCACCAGCTTTGGGGCGGAAGATATGGTGCTCACGGACCTAATTGCGAAGCATGCGCCATGGATAGAGATATTCACCCTCGATACCGGCCGTTTACCGGAGGAAACCTACCGACTGATGCAGGAAACCAGGGAGCATTACGACCTCCCCATCCAGGTGTATTTCCCGGAACACGGGATAGTGGAGCGCTATGTCCGGGAACACGGGCCCAACGCCTTTTATGAAAGCCAGGAATTGCGCAAGGCCTGTTGCCATATGCGTAAGGTCGAACCCCTGCAGCGGGCATTGCGGGGTAAAAGGGCCTGGGTGACCGGAATGCGCCGGGAGCAGGCGCTTTCGCGGCAAGACCTCGCCGTTCGGGAATGGGATGCGGCCCACGAGCTGGCCAAGTTTAATCCCATGGCCGATTGGCATGGCGAAGAAGTCTGGGACTATATCCGTCGTTTTGAGGTGCCCCACAGTCGTCTTCATGATCAGGGTTACCCCAGCATCGGCTGTGCCCCCTGCACGCGCGCCATCTCCCCCGGCCAGGATATCCGCGCGGGTCGTTGGTGGTGGGAGAATCCGGCCACCAGAGAGTGTGGCCTGCATGTCGTTGGCGGCAAACTGGTCCGCGCCAAGCCAGCAACACCACAAAAAACTTCAGGACAAATATGATGCCTACTACAGCCGAAAAACTTGTTCTCGATGCCGCTAGCAATCACCATCTGGACTGGCTGGAATCAGAAGCGGTTCACATTATGCGCGAGGTTGCGGCCGAATGCGGTAAAGCGGCGCTGCTGTTTTCCGGCGGCAAGGATTCGGTGGTGCTGCTGCGCATCGCCGAGAAGGCCTTCCGCCCCGGAAAGTTCCCGTTTCCGCTGGTACATATCGATACTGGCCACAACTTCGCTGAAGTCATCGAATTCCGCGACCGACGCATTGCTGAACTGGGCGAGCAACTGATCGTGCGCTCAGTCGAGGAGTCGATCCGGCGTGGCACCGTGCGTCTGCGTAATCCCGCAAGCGATTCGCGTAATGCGGCGCAGGCCGTCACGCTATTGGAGACCATTGCTGAATTTCAGTTTGCTGCCTGCATCGGCGGCGCCCGTCGCGATGAAGAGAAGGCTCGCGCCAAGGAGCGGATTTTTTCATTCCGCGATGAGTTCGGGCAGTGGAATCCGAAGGCGCAGCGCCCGGAACTCTGGGATTTATATAATACCCGCATTCATCCTGGCGAAAATATGCGCGTGTTCCCGATCTCCAATTGGACCGAGCTGGACGTTTGGCAATACATCGCCCGCGAAAAACTGGCACTGCCGCCGATTTATTTTGCCCATGAGCGCCAGGTCATTCCGCGCAACGGCTTTCTGGTGCCACTGACCACGCTGACACCGGCCAAAGAAGGCGAGGTGATCGAGACCCAAGTCGTGCGTTTCCGTACGGTCGGCGATATCTCATGCACCTGCCCCGTGGCGTCGGATGCCGCTACCGTCGAGGCCATCATTGCCGAGACCGCCATGACCAAAATCACCGAACGCGGTGCAACCCGGATGGATGACCGGACATCGGAAGCATCGATGGAACAACGCAAGAAGGCAGGATATTTCTGATGAGCGCGACCATTCCCAAACCGTTTTTTCCGGAGCTGACGAGAGAGCGCGGCTTGCTGCGCTTCATTACTGCCGGTTCGGTGGATGATGGCAAGAGCACGCTGATCGGCCGTCTGCTGTTCGACAGCAAGGGTATTTTTGCCGACCAACTGGACGCGATATCGCATGCCAGGCACCGGCGCACCATCGGCGACACGATCGACTTGTCGCTGCTGACGGATGGCCTGGAAGCCGAGCGCGAGCAGGGCATCACCATCGACGTCGCTTACCGCTACTTCGCCACGCCCCGGCGCAAGTTCATCATCGCCGACACCCCTGGTCACGAACAGTACACGCGCAACATGGTGACCGGAGCATCCACCGCTGACGCTGTCGTCATCCTGATCGATGTCTCGAAAGTGAAGATGGGCGACGATGGCAGCGTGGAATTGCTGGTGCAGACCAAGCGCCATTCGACCATCGCCCACCTATTGCAGATCGAACATGTCGTGGTCGCGGTCAATAAGATGGATCTGGTGCATTACGACCAGGCGGTGTATGACCGCATCGTGCAGGCATACCGGGAATTCGCGCAACGGCTGGGCCTGAAGGATATCCGCACGATTCCGTTGTCCGCCCTGGTGGGCGACAATGTGGTCACTGCGGGCGATAGGATGCCCTGGTATCAGGGGCCAACGCTGATCGAGCTGCTCGAATCCCTGAGCGTCTATGACGCATGCCATGACGAACCGCTGCGTTTTCCGGTACAACTGGTGGCGCGCCACAACGGCCACAAAGCCAACGACTTCCGCGGTTACATGGGCCGTATCGAAGCTGGAAAAGTCCGCAGGGGCGATCGGCTAGTGGTGCAACCAGGAGGATCGGCGGCGACCGTGAAAGACATTCTGATACTCGATCAGTCGCTGGAATCGGCCGTCGTCGGCCAATCGGTAACGCTGTTGCTGCAGGAACACCTGGATATTTCGCGTGGCGACATGCTCGCGTCCGCCGATCGTCCGGCCAACCTGCTCAAAACCGTCACCGCCGATGTCTGCTGGTTGTCGGAGGATCCGCTTGATCTGCATCGCAAGTACTGGCTGAAACACACAACCCGGCAAGTCACCGCGCGCGTCGTAGAAATCCATGCGTTGCTCGATATCAACACGCAACAGAAGCGTCCGGCCGATGCCTTGCAGCTGAACGATATCGCCAGCATCACGCTGAATGTGCAGCAGCCGCTTGCCGCTGATGCATATGACGCCATTCGCGCAACCGGAGCGTTTATTTTGATCGACGAAGTGACACATCAAACTGTTGCGGCTGGGATGATCCGTCTCGACGATTCCGGGGTGGGGCATGTATCCGAACGTTAAAAATACGGTTTCCCGGGGTATGGGACCTGGGCTGGCGCGACCTTCCGCGCAAGATGCCGGATCAACCGGCCAACGGCGGCGGCTGATCGCCGGAGGGCCCCAGCTGTGAGCAGAGGAAGCTTTGGTAACAGCGGGAAAGTCTGGATTGTCGGGGCGGGTCCGGGTGACCCCAACCTGCTGACCCTGAAGGCGGCCGCCCTTGTGGGTACGGCCGATATCATCTTTCACGACGCCCTGGTCAATCCACGCATTCTGGACATGGCCCGGCCGGACACCAAATTGGTGGATGTAGGCAAACGGGGCGGCAAGCCTTCTGCTTCTCAAGTGAGCATTCAGACGCGGATGATCCGCGCCGCGCGGCAAGGTATGCGTGTAGTGCGCCTCAAGGGGGGTGACCCGTTTATTTTTGGACGCGGTGGTGAGGAGTGCATGGCACTGTGGACGGCCGACATCGACTACGAAATAGTGCCCGGCATCACCAGCGGCCTTGCGGCGGCAGCCTGTGCCGCCGTACCGCTGACGTACCGCAGCATCAGCCAATCCGTCCTGTTCGTAACGGGGCACGAAGCCGCGGATGCCCCACCGGTGGACTGGCATCATATCGCAAAGGCAGCAGACACCCTGGTCATCCATATGGGAATAGCCCGCATAACAGGGATTCAGAACGCCTTGATCGCCGGTGGACGGCACCCGGATACGCCAGTGCTGGCCATGCAATGGGCAACTTTGCCGCAGCAGCGCCATGTGTACGCCAAATTAAGCGATCTGACCGATGCCATTCACGAAGCAGATCTGGGCAGCCCGGCAATCCTCATTGTGGGTGAGGCGGTACGCCTTTCGCAACAGTTATCACACGGAATGAACCCCGCTTCCGATGACTCCTTTGGCCAAAAACAGTGGTATTTATCCGCGGTTGGCAGTGCATGACCATGGAAGCCCATTTGCTGCTTGCGCATGGGTCCCGTGACCCGGAATGGCGCCTTCCGTTTGAGATCCTGGCGGCCGACTTGAAGGCAATCCATCCGGAGCACCCTATCCGCCTATGTTACTTGGAACTGTGGCACCCCATGCTAACGGACGCCATTCACGAGGAATATGGCCGCGGTATCAGAAATTTCAGAATATCCCCTCTGTTCTGGAGCCGGGGCGCCATCTCCGGGAAGACCTTCCGCGTCTGGTTGATGCGGTGATGATTCCCGGTATGCACATCCGTATGGACGGGCCATTGGGCCTCAATGAAGAGGTGTTGCGGGCGGCGTTGACTGCTCTGACCTGATGTTTTATTACGAGAACCAGGAGCATCCAATGAGCAGAAAAGAAACTGTAGTTCATATTTTCAAGGACGGTGAGCGCAATATTACGGCATGCCGGCTAGACGATTCTGAGAATATATCCTTAAACTTTTGCTTGCCAGATATACAACTCACCCCATTGCATTTGCTCAACATGGCGCTTGGCCAATGTCTTGTGGAACTCACGTTACGGTTTCTGGAACGACGGGACTTAAGGGCAACCTGCCTGATGAGCATCTGCACAACTGTAAAAACCACTGGCGCGGTGCGGATTGATGGGATCAATATTACATTGACATTACCATTGCAATTATCACCTGATGATAAAGTGATCCTGATCAGAATGCTACACCAATGTCCGATACATGCAGCCATCACCGGAAGCGTTTCCATCACCTTACAGATATGTGATGACCGCGAAGCCATTTCATACTATGAGCAGAATCTATCATCCCAAATGTCTGCCAACATATCGCATGTCCATACGGTTAGCGACAACGCTATTGATATACGGATATAGCGCTATAAATTCGTCACATTATGAGTTGGCGTGGTCTGATGCTGACCGGTGGTCGTGCTGTGCGTTGAATAATGAATGCTCACCGCCAAACATCATTGCTATTCCTACCGTAAGCATGGCGGGCAGAAGTACACCATAGCTCCCCGTCATTTCGGTGATCATGACGATAGTAGACAAGGGCGCGTTGGCCGCTACGGAAAAGACCGCCATCATGCCGACCACCACAAACATGGCAATGGGTATATTGACGTCAGGGGAAACCACCTTCGCAAAATGCCAGAACAAGGCGCCTGAGAGCCCACCGATAACCACCGTTGGGCTAAAGGCCCCGCCGGATGCCCCCGAGCCGGCATTCAGAGACATGGCCAGAATGACACAGATTATACCTAGCGTTAATTCGGATACCCCAGGGGAGATTTTGTGGTCCATGATCAGCTGCAACCAGCCATAGCCGTTGCCTATGGCATAAGAAGACAACAAACCAATGCAGCCGGCCAGGACACCGCCGATCAGGGCACTGACATAGATCGGCTGTTTCAGTTTCTTGAACAAATCAGAAATATAATAAAACACCCACAACAGAAAGCGGGCAATCAGACCGGAAAAAATACCAAAAATGGAAAACCACAGAATATATCTCAACTCAAAGCTGTGTACTGGCAAAACACCTATGCGGAACAGCGGCGAAAATCCTACCTTGGTGGCTACCACCAGGTAAGCTGCGGCTGATGCGGCAAACGCGGGGATGATCGTTTCGATATCGAAATCGTGCTTGAAAAATATCTCACTACTAGCAATTGCCCCCGCGAGAGGCGCCTTAAACATCGCTCCCAGCCCGGCGCCGACCCCTATGGCCAAAGCTTCGCGCACTTCGTGGGGTTTTTGCCGGAGCAGCTTGGCAATGAATACGCCGACGCTGCCGCCCACCATGCTTACCGCGCCCTCGCGGCCAGAAGGCCCGCCAGAACCAAGAACCATAGCTGACGTAAAAAGCGTGGTAAACGCCTCCTTTAAAGTGAGGGATTCCGGATTTTCGTGGTAAGCGCGAATCGCTTTGTTAGCACCAAGGCTCCCCGGCTTTTTAATCATAAAATAAGACAGTATGCCGGAAATGAACCCGGCCATTCCTTCGACCAGAGGAATCATGAAAGGATAGCCTGGAGCGGAGGTATAGGGCGCCTGGGCTCCACCACCACCAAAACCGGACGAACGCGGCGGGATGAAATGCGCAACGATACCCAAAGACCATCGTGTAAAAAAGTCCATTATGTCAATAAAAACTAAAGATAGTATCCCAACAATAAGTCCGATAATGACCGGGGTAATAAAATATCGCGCCTTGTTTTTGCCTTTTGCCGGCGGTTCCAGTATATCTTTCCAACTATGTTGGGTTATCCGTTCATCAGCGGACTCAGTATGGTTCACGACTACTTTTTCATTTTCCATGGCTTATTCCGTGGGTAATCTATAACCTGACCGGGCGCCCGGTCAGGTTTCAGCAGGCGGCCTGTTATCAGCCCGGGTACTCGCCCAGCCACCTTTACCGAGGCGGTAGTGTTAGCGCATGAAGTGTCACCGCTTGTTTACTAAAAAGCAACAGAATCCATCCTCAACTGCCGGAGGAAGCACGCCATGCGTACCCTTGGCAGATGCATCGCTGAAAAAACGCTCTCCGAGAATGTTTTGCGAGCGCTTGGGCGAGGCTTGCGCCACTGTGCCCAATTCGTATAGACGCCCCCCTGCGCATGCGTGACTCCGTATCTTGCGCTGATCACCCACATGGTGAATTATACCGTTTAGCTACTATGTCATGATTTGCTATGAAGACTTTTTGCGATGGTTTCTCCTGTCTCTGCATCTGCGCCGTGCTCGATTGCCTTAGGCATGGGTCCGGCGGTTTTTGGCGATCCCTGCTGCTGTTCTTCATCCTTCATCGCCTGCCGGAAACTTTTTATGGCGGAGCCTAGATCTCCTCCTATATTCTTTATTTTCGATGTCCCGAAAAGTGCCATGACAATCAACAACAAAATAATCAAATGTGGAAGGCTGAATATATCCATGGTCATATCCTCACTGTTTGATTCGTGCCCTTACTCTGATTTGTCCAGCCCGGTAACGCCTCCACTAATATCACCAACATTAATTTTTATTAACATGTCATACCTGGCTGACCGTATGCACTAAATTTACCAACCATCGATCATGATATACTAATCCTGACCGGTTGAACAAGGTGGTTGACGTAGATCGGCGGGCGCCGGATGCGGCACCGTGACAGCGGCGATCACAGGCATGCAGGTGCCGAGGTGGCTTCAACGGAGAAAAGGTGACATCCTCCTGTCCAGAAGGCTACGATCAGCTTATGATACCTTTCGGGTCATTACGCTCAGACTAGGCATGTGGAGTGTTTTTATCGCGAGCGCCGTTGTGGAACTTTCCCACTGAATATGGGGAGATGCTGGATATCTAACGTCCCTTATGGAGGGATCTGCGCATGCGCTGCGGCCTGATCCAATACCTCTGGTCCATAGCGCGCAGAATATGGAATTGGTCGTTCACTCCTGGCGCCAAAGAGTTGCGTGACTTGACGGCTTACGGGGTCGCCGGTGCGGTGCTCTGTGGCAGTGCTGCCTATCTGGTATTATCTCATGATACTCTGGACATACTCGCGGCGGCAGCGAATGGTCTTCTTTGGGGCATTATCATTGGGTTGAAACTATGACTAAACACTTTCCAGGGCCGCAGCTCCGACCCGACATAAACTCACGAACCAAGACGACGATGAGTCTTTTGTAAGAAGACATAACACCGGTTAGCGGCCCTGCCGTCCTTTCAGAAACCACCCAGGCCTGCGAAAAAACTGGACCAGCCGGGCAAAGAAAACGCGTGCGGCCACAACAAAGGGCGGGATGCGGGTCACCCTGGCGAGAAAATGACCGAAAATGACCATCCCCACCGCGGGCACGAGAAAGAACACAATGATCCCCCATACGAGCCACGTCGGAACGGTTTGATTGTTGGCCTGCGCAACCTGTTCCACCGGTGACGGGGGTTCCCATTCTTGATTTTCATTGATGGGCGCTGCATCCATCCGGGCAGGCAATGAACCGTGCATACCGGTGCGTCTTTCCGCGCGCATCGCATTAACAATGGCGACATTCTCAAAATCCATGTACGTGGTGGTTATCGGCCACCCTCGCCAGACCTTGATTTCCATGCTGCCGCCCTCTTTCCAGCGTGCCACGACTGGCCCATGGTTGATCTCGCCAATTATACTGCTGGGCGGTCCGTATTTATATGTAACCATGGCGATAATATCTTGGACCTGCCTGGTGTCCCCGAAGCTGGGAAATTTATACTCCGCAAGCGCAAACCGGTTGTGTCTGTCATACTTCACAGAAAACTTGCTTGCGCCTTGCAGCTGTGGCATCTGCCCGTTTATTCGGTAGGTATCGAACCATTGCTGGGGACCATTCGGAATAGGGGGAAGGCCCGCTTTCTCTAAAGCGGGCGTCAGCGTCGCGCGCGTCGCGTCCTGCAGTGGAACGCCAAAAAGCAAAAGAGGCGCAGCCATCGCGCTTCCGAGCCAAGCCCATAGCGATATGGCTACAATAAAACGCATCCTGATCACCTGCTCACCCTCCCATACTATGGATATACCCGACTGTACATGTTCCGCATGATGTCCATTACTGCTTCACTGCGTTCAACAAGCGGGATGACGATAATCGCCCAGATTCCATACTGGCGCAGAGTCGGGGCAGATGCACTAATCAGTGGCGCCAATGCAGTAAGAAACCAGCGCACCATCTTCCACCCTCTCTGCTGGCAATGTCACAGCTATTCCCTGATAGCACCATTATGAACAGCATTTGTTCTCCCGCCAAGATGTGGGGCCGACTTCGACCGCTGTACGACCTCCCCAGGACCGCCACGGATGTCACGGGCACCGCCATGAGCTTCGTCGTTTTGCGCTCGGGCGCGGTCCATGATTTTGTGTGATCTGGTAATGGCGAAAGGCCTGATGGCCGCAATCCATAAGGGTTTACTGTATAATTATATCGTCAACAAGAATGCACAGCCGTATTGTATCGCCACGACGTATCAGCGATTATTTTCGGTGCCGGGGCAGACCCCTCCACCGAGGATTTTAGCAACAACCATACACGCGGTTATACTACACCCATGGTTTGCCATCCTGAGCCCTTCTCTTTGCCGATCATTTTCTGGTGACCGCATCCAACGTTGAAAGGCAGGGCTTGGTAGTGGCCTTTGCATATACGCATTACCTACCACGGCAGCATGACTAATTGCCCAACATTCGTCGGAATGTAGTGCATCTCTGGGTAAAATCGCCTCAGAAAACGCCGCGATCCGCTCTTTACGTTGAAAATTTTCCTACTATACTAAAAGTTCGGTGGGTTGATCTTATATTTACGCTCCAAGGAATAAAGGATGATGTTATAATCACACTGCAGGTAAACAAGGAGGCATCATGAAACTCACGTCACGCTATTTCGCTACCACCTTACTCGCCGGCACCATCGGTTTGATAAGCAGCACCGCCGCTTGGGCCTATGAGGGTCAGCAGTATGCTCAGGGGGCACGCATCAGCCCAGACAAGGCGGAGACCATCGCCATGAACGCCAGTAGGCCCTGCGGATTTCGACTAAGCAAGGGCTTTTTTCATCCTCTGCAGGCAAAGACCATCGCCAAACAGACCTGCCCCCCGAATACTGCCAAGGTCACCGGTATGAAGTTGGAAAAAGCCCCCGGCGGCAGTGGCCTGCGTTATGTTGTGGATGTTAGTCGCGAAGACCTGATGTACACTATCTCCATTGATGCAAAAACAGAGAAACTCTTGGAGATAGTGATTCTGCCGGGCGGTTCCAAGCCCTGAATGGCCACTAGACAAAGTCGCCTAATCCGTCCCGCAAATCTGCATATAGTGGCGCGGAGTGACGAAGGCATCCCGCCAGCGCCGTGCAACGTGCATGTGCGGCGCTGGCGACCTTAGCTTGGGCTGCGATTCATGGGTTTCCACAGCCACTCGCAAAACCCACAGCAACAGGCGCGCTGGCCGGGCGAGAACACCAACAAGCCTACCGTCCCCAGCGTTTTACCAGCGGTAAGCGTCCTGTATGAACGTCCTCGATTTTGCAAGATGTCATAATTTTGGAGAAGAGGTCGGCTGCACACATGAATCTGGCCTGTTTGTGGATATATTGTTCTGGCCCCCCGAGTTCGACAGTTAATCTTGCAACTCATTGATATTGCCAACATCGATTGCAAAACACTCCACTACAACAGCGTCAGTTGCTGAGAAGCGGCTGTTTTTTTACCCGGAGGGCATACAGCACCTCGCTTTGACATCCTGCCGTCATCCTGATCATCCAGTTTGCCGGCCCACTGGTCGCCCTAGGTAATCAGCGCTTCGATATCCCTCCTCGCTGAATGCAGAGCTGGGTCGGCCAAGTCAGAAAATTTGGGAAGGTGGGTTGATTAGACGGTTACTCCCAAGTGACGTATCAGGACCATGGCTCCCTGATACGCCCGAGAAGGTTTCCCCCCGGAACTGGACTGCCGGGGGCCACTCCCACCCAAGCCGTCATTTCCCTGCCATTGCGAAACAGTTTGGCATGCGCCGCCCTCAATGGGCGAAAAAGCCCATGCCTTGCGGTGTGGGAACCCCGCGCCCTTCCCGCTCTGGAGAGCGGCAGCCGTAGGCGGTGGGCTGGGAGGACATCCACTATTCATTTTTTTAGTCGCGTAGCCCCGTGTTGCGCCAACTCACTAGCGCCGGTCAGTTTCCAGCCCGCTGTCGTAGCGCTCTCGGCGGAGTCATTAAAAATCCCGGCAAGCGCCATAAATGCGCCTAGGAGTGTTTCTTTATCCATTTCCAGGATCCCCGCTATATCCGCCAGACCGCCAACCATAAGTCGTTTGTGATTGCGCCCCTTGCACTTGATAACTTTGATTTTCCGTTCGTGTGCTCTGCGAATACGGATGAGGGTTTCTCTAGCCATTTTCGCAGATTCAAGAGCCGCGATGTGTCGCATTTGCGCATTTTCAGCTTGGGATATCATATGAATTCCCCCGTGAGTTGCCAGACGCCAGCTGTCTTAACCATGATAGCAGGAGTCTAGCATAAATGCCCACAGCTTCCATTTGGAGCCTGGGTGCCTTATCCCGTCACGCAACCCCAAGTTCACACTCCGGACGGCAAGGGCCATCCGATGCATGGATTTGATTAGGGATGTCGGATAACCGAGGGGGTAATCACGACAGACTGGCAAAACAACACCGCGTCGCAACGCTTGCTCGCTGATCGCAATGTTTGTGGCAGGGAATATTATATTATTCGCATGTATTGTTATTCCGTATGTTTAACTGGCGCTGGTTTTATTGCGCTCCTCTGTAACCTGGACAGATTTGTAACTGGGTGATAACACCTGATATGATGATCCCTCGTATAGCTGGGTTAGTTCGTTCCCCTGTGGAGCACCCTGGCCTTGCTGGAGATAGCGCGCTATGCTACATGAGTCAGGCCTTATTGCGCCGTCAAATGGGCTATAAGTCTTTTATATCCTGGTGGGCAGGGATATTTCGCGACATTGTTTACCTACTTTTGGTATATTTTATAACGATTCATAATCAGTCACTTATGGTGTATTTTTAATATGCATTCCACTAACCACGCCATGTCTCATGGTGCCTTAAACCTCCAACGCGTTTTGCTGCTGCGCGGGATAGCTGTCATCGGCCAAGGCATGACCATAGCCGTGGTTACGATCATTCTCGGATGGCACATACCCATATGGCATTTGGCGGCAGTAGTCGCTGTTGAAATACTCCTAATAATCGCCACCACCGTCCGTCTTACTTCCCCTAGGCCTATCAGCAATCATGAGTTCTTTACGCAACTCCTGGCCGATGTTGCCATTCTGGTAGCCCTCCTATATTTTTCCGGGGGCCCTACCAATCCATTTATTGCCTTACTGTTGTTACCATTAGTTATCGCCGTTGCCACTCTTCCAAAAATATATGGGTGGTCAATGGCGGCGATAACCGTAATGTGCTATTCAGGATTGATGGCTTTTTACGTACCGCTACCGCTACATGCGCTTGCCACTTACGAAATGAAATTGCTCATATGGGGAATGTGGTTTGAATTTATTATAATCGCCGGAGCTATCAGCTATTTCGTCAAGCGCATGAGCGACAGCCTGCAGGAACGGGATCAGGCTATCGCCCATGCGCGCGAAGAAAAATTGATGATGGATCGCGTTGTTGACCTAGGCGCTTTGGCAGCCGGTGTTGCCCATGAACTGGGAACACCTCTTGCGACGATGACGATTATAGCCAAGGACCTGCAGCAGGACTATAAAGAAACCCAAAATCTTTCGGAAAGTCTGGGTATTTTGTATGAACAGTTGCAACGATGTAAACGCATCCTCAGCACAATGTCCGCTTCCGCCGGCCAGTTGCAGGCATCGAGCGGGTGTCAGCTACGCATCGAAGAATACCTCCATAATATCATTACTGAATGGGGCGATGCTCGTCCTGGTATTCATGTCGAGTTTCGTTCAGATGGCGCCGGATCGACTGCAAAAATTGTTGCGGAGCATACCTTGACTCAGGCGCTGACCAACATTTTCAATAACGCCGCCGACGAATCGCCTGATTATGTAGAAATAGATGTACACTGTAGCGATCACGATGTCGTCATCGATGTCTGTGATCTTGGTCGCGGAGTCACCCCGGAGATAGCCAGGGATGCGGGGCAACCTTTTTTCTCGAAAAAAGAAGATGGGCTTGGTCTTGGGTTTTTTTTAGCGACTACCATCATAAACCGTCTGGGTGGGAGCGTCTCCTTGTTCAGTCGGAGAGAGGGAGGATCCTGTACCCGTGTGGTATTTCCTCTGACCTCATTGCTCATAAGTACCAATAACTAATGACCATAAGATCTATGGACAATAGTGCGGATATCACCGCCACACCGGTTTCTAACATTATGGTTGTGGATGATGACGTAACGTTTTGCCGGGTACTGTCAAATGCGTTTTCCAGGCGTGGTTTTGAAGTATGCACTGTGCATGATAGCGCCGATATAATCGCGGTCGCGGAACTTTACATGCCGGACGCCGTAGTTCTGGATCTGCGAATGCCGGGGGTTTCCGGTTTGGAAATGATAAGTCCCCTACGGAACATCAACCCGGACATCAGAATCCTCGTGCTCACCGGTTACGCCAGCATAGCAACGGCGATCGAGGCCATAAAGCTCGGGGCGGTATATTATCTGACAAAACCAGCAGATGCAGATGAGATTATCGCCAGGCTATATGAGAAGGATGGCAACCCTGCGGCTCCGGTCAAAAACGAGTTGTTATCAGCGCGCAGAGTTGAATGGGAGCATATCAGCAAGGTACTGATGGAGTGTAATGGCAACATATCGGCTGCCGCTCGCCGCCTGGGAATGCACCGAAGATCTTTACAACGCAAGATGAACAAGCACCCCGTACGCCACTGACTATTGAATGTGCCTATAATTATTGGGCACGTCAGTGAGGACGGTTAACCGCCGGATGTCACAGTTTTCTACGGACGACCTGATCCGCCCGATCGGCAGACGGCATTATATATGGGTTCTCTCGTATCCAGATGCTCGCTATCCATTTTTCTCCATCGGTAACCGGCAAACCTGCATGTAGGGACTCCCGCAACTGTCGGTTCTGCGCGTCTGTATTCCTGAATAGGATACCGAACCCCGCGTTGGGCACGATATTCGCCATGAGGTGCGGGAATTGTGTCCAGCCACCATATTCCACATCATTCAGGTACAGCAGTACCGTTAACACCCTGTTGCCACCATTCTTCAATTGGGGAGATCCGTCCGAAAAGGCATCGTAGTGTATGTCATACTTTCCGCCACGGGTATAATGCAGAATCTGCAGCGGTTCCTGATGTTCCTGCGCGACCCCGGAAAACAGTTCGATACGCCGCCGTATCTCCGGAATGATTGGATGCGCATCAGCCGATGGCGCCACTACCGTACTGCAGCGCCCAGAGGTCTCATATGCAGCCTCGGAAGCACCATTCACCACCATCGAAGGTTTCGCGTCAGACATGCTGCCAATCGCTATCAATTCGGCACATTCGTCAAGGCTCAAAAGCCCCTTGAAGTGCACCAGTCCTATGGTGTCGTTCACAGAAAGTATTTTTACTTCCATGCCATATCTCCAACAGATGCGGGGCAACATTGGCAGCAGCAGCCATAGTTTGGATTATTTCCATAACAGTGACGCCCATTTCCACGCATCCCGGTGTCGCCAGGACGGCGGGCGTCAAGACGAATGTAAACCAGAACTAACGCATACCCCGTGCCTACACGTCATGCCCACGGACCAGCGATATCCTCCGGCAACCGAGATAAGGCATCGTATTTTCAGTGCATGGGACCCATCTGCATGTGGATCATCGCCTCATACTTGCCATCTGTTTTTATCACTCCCTTGGGAACACTGACTCTATAGTATTCGTTACCTATAGAGGCGCGAATGCTATCGTATCCTGATCTTATTTGCGGCCACTCCTTGGCTAGGTTCATAGGTGTTGGTGACCATGTAAATGCGATGTACCCATCTATTATATCTCTTGCCGCGTTCATGATGGATTGCGACTTTTTGGCGTCCGTGGAATCGGTCGGCCTTTTGCATTGCGACAGATTCTTTTTTGCGTAAAGTGCATACAGCCAACTGGTCTCATCAAAAGATGCCCCCGGATTTTTATTTTTAAAAAAACTTACATCCGTGGCCATATGTCCAGATGCAAACACTGCATCGTGATAAACTGCCAGGGTCGGGGGCAATACACAATCATAAAATGCTTCCATCGGGGTTGCCGGTGCACCCCGTGCCGCCACCGGTGCGGCCAGTGCTAGTCCTATCGTTATCAATCGTAAAATCTTTGTCATAATGAACTCCTATCAGTGGATGCTTTCTCCACCATGATTTCATGGGTACCTGCGTTGCTCTAGGTAACAGAAAAGCGGGCCGCCAAAGAACGGAATCCGGCGCACCCATCTGGACCTAGCACTGCACGGCAGCTGTCACCGCCATCAACCCAAAACATTGCCCGTGATATCGCGCCAACAGTTTGCCCCCTGAGAAAGCCTATTTCACGGTTTTTTATAGCCTCCCATTGTGGATGCAGAGGACAAGGCGTAGTATTCGTATCGCAGTCATGGCCTAGTATGCAACGTATCTCCAGCGGGCGCCCTTCGGTAATCTCAATAACGTCAATAATATTTAAGGACTCGGCACCAGGGCGCAACATATAGCCACCGCCCTTTCCTTTTACGGAGTACAGGATTCCGCGCTTGGCCAACCAGCGCAGTACTTTGGTAACGCATGGCGCGGAGCCTCCTATATAGTCAGAAATATCCCGGCTCAGCACCGGCCTTCCCGATGGCTGGGCGGCCAGATAAATCAGACTCCGCAGGGCATATTCGCTAGTCTTGCTCAACATCATCTGGCGCACTCATTTTATAATTTTTGCGAATAATCCGGTTCCAGCAATAGTGCCACGCGTTTTCCGTTCCAGCTTTGCAAGGCGAGGAGCAATCCGACGGCGGCAAGGAGATAAAAAACACCCTGCTCGCCGGCCATGCCCAGCCCCCAGCCACCAACCACACCGCCTGCGAATATCCCCAGAAACTGCATCAGCGAGTACACACCACTGGCCGCCCCCCGCTGTGCCTGGGTAGTGCTGCGGCTCATCATCGAGGGCAGAATCGCCGAGGCCACGTTGTAACCCGTGAAGAAAATCACCGCTCCCACCGCCACCGGCCAGAAGTGACCCGCGAGCAAACCCATGCACAGCGCCCCCGCAGCGATGGCAAGACCACTGAAGACCAGCATCTGTCCGTGCTGTTTGTGCCTTTCGGCGTGGATCACCGGGTAGAGCATGCCCGCCACCGAGAGCAGCATCACCGGCAGATACACTTCCCAGACGGCACTGCCCGGAATGTGCATGGCCTTGACCAGTTCCGGGGAGAGCACCACGAAACTGGCCCCCAGCACCATCTGCAGGATGAAGATGCCGACACTGGCGGTCAGAACCGGGGGGTATCGGAATATCCTCAGGGCGTCACGCCAGGTCCCCATGCGTTGCTGTAGATTGTGGGGGATGGGGGGAATCCCTTTCCACAGCGGTAACAGTGCGAGGACACCGAGTGCGGCGGCCACCAGAAATACCCCGGTCAGCCCGGAGAGACCGTAAAAGACGGGTCCCAGCGCCATCCCCAGCACATAGGCGATGGCAATGCTGCCGCCGATGGCGGCCATGGCCTTGGTGCGGTGCTGTTCCCCAGTGAGATCCCCGGCGGTGGCCAGCAGCACCGAGGAGACGGCGCCCGCACCCTGCAGCAGACGGGCGAGAATGATGCCCCAGATGTTATGGCTGACCGCCCCTAGCAGGGAGCCCAGGACGAAGATCAGCAGACCAAAGACCAGTACCCGCTTGCGCCCGAAACGGTCGGAGGCCACCCCGAAGGGAAACTGCAGGGCGGCCTGGGCCAGTCCGTAAATACCAATGGCCAGGCCCAATAGCACCGGGGTGCTGCCACGAAGCTGGTCGTTGTCCAGGGCCAGTACCGGCATGAGCATGAACAGACCGAGCATGCGCGCGACATAGATGAAGCTCAGTCCCGCTACCGCCCGCTTTTCAAACGGGCTCATGGGCGGGCCTTTGGCGGCCTCAGAAGAAGCCATAGCCCATCACCAGTTTGCCCAGGATCAGGGCGGTAAAGAGTAAAAACAGGTAGGAGATGGAGTAGGCGAACATCCGCCGCGCGTAGCGGTTCATCTCCGGGCCTTCGGGCAGGCCTTTGAGACGCAGGGCCATGCCCACGAACCATGCGCCGGAGAGCCCGGCGATGGCACCATATAACCAGTCGCCGGTGAGTAGCGCTGGCACCATGCTGACGATCCAGGTGAGCAGGGCGTAGTTCCGCACTTCCCGGCGCGTGCGATCGACGCCATGGGTCACCGGCAGCATGGGAATGCAGGCCTTGGCGTAGTCTTCCCGACAACAGATGGCCAGCGGCCAGAAGTGCGCCGGGGTCCAGACGAATACCAGCAGGACCAGCACCAGCGGCAGCGCGGCGAGACTGCCGGTGATGGCGGTCCAGCCGATCAGTGGCGGCAGGGCTCCGGCAAGACCGCCCCAGACGATGTTCCAGGGCGTGCTGGGTTTGAGGTAGAGGGTGTAGACGACACCGTAGCCGACGGTGCCTACCAGGGTCAGTACCAGGGTCAGCGGGTTGGTGCCCCAGGCCAGTACGGCAATGGCGGCGCACATCAGTGTCATGGCATAGGCAATGGCACCACCACGGCTGATGCGCCCTTCGGCCAGCGGCCGGTGGAGGGTGCGTCGCATGTGCTGGTCAAGGCCGGGTTCGACAATCTGGTTGAGTACCCCTCCGGCACCTCCGGCCAGCGCAATACCCGCCAAACCCGCCAGCCCCGACTCCCAGTGCAACCCGGCGTCGGGGGCGAGGATCTCGCCCACTGCGGCGGTAAATACCAGCAGCGATACCACCCGCGCCTTGGCCAACACCCAGAGATCGCGAACAAAAGACGGCCGAACCCGGGGACCAGAAAGACCGCCAATGCCGCCGCTATGTACTCCTTCTTTTAACATGACGTAGGACCTCGTTAACGCCACTGCAGGACAATGGCGAGAGACATGAGCAGGACCATGGACTGGTGAAAGACCACCATGACGCCAGGATCCCGGGGTTTGAGATTCACCGCATGAAACAATAAAAACCCAACCGCAACCTGGGTTACCGCCAGATAAAAAGCGACAGGATAGGCAGGCATCATCCAGCCAAGCGTGGCGACCAGCAGCAAGGCCGCACTGACATGGGCAGCGATGGTCCACTGTGAGGCCTTCTGAGGTTTGACGAAGGGGTCGATGGGAGTGCCGAAGCCGCGCTGACCGGTGGTCATACCCCCGAGAAATACGGCGAGGAGCAGGGCATGCAGAGCGCCTACGGCACGGAGGTAGCTCCAGAAGTCGAGCCCCGGATAGACCAGACCGGTCAGGTAAACGAGGAAGACCCCATAGGCGAGCAGGCCGTGAGTGCCGTGAACGAACGCCGGGGCCCTGCCGGCGAGGACATACAGAGTGCCCATACCGAACAGGGCGGTAACTACGATCAGGGACAACCCGCTGATCGTAGTGATACTTGGCGACAGTATCACCAGCGCAAGGGCCACCAGGCCGACCAGGGTCGCTACCAGGCGATGTGCCGCCTCAGGATCACCGCGCACCATCAGTACCGCGATGTTGCGCGTGTAAGGCCAGCGGGTCCCCAAGGACAGACCGTAGCCGAAACCCTCGACGATACTGCCGAGCAAGATCAGGGCGACGGCAAAACCCACCTCGCTGGCTTTGAGGCCGTTGACGACATCCGCTATAAAACCCTGGTGGCTGTTCATGCCGCGCCACAACCCGGCCAGCACCGCCGCCAGCAGCATCCCGGTAATCAGCCTGCCAATCACCCGCACTACCGGCGTCATCTCCCCTTCCACGGCGTGGGGAATGCCGTTCGTACCCTGGTATGTAACCCCGTCCGATACCTCATGATGAATATTGTGCTGCATATTTACCACCTTAAATGAAGAAACGTCAGGATATCTGAGTTTGGGACTTTATCTGAATGAATTAATATATGTACCGAGGCACGCGTGTTTTCGTGGTCCATAGCTTAATAAACTAGATCAATCATCATATGTTGCATGCAAACATACTCATAACATCATACAAAGCATAACGCAATACATGAAATTCGTATTTTATAATAAATACCAATGGCCAGGGCAAGATAACCATTTGCCCTGGCCACCAGGACCTACACTAGCAAAGCACAGCTGCCCAGACAACAACCATCCAGGACTTACTTGACAATGATTTTACCAAACATACCGGTGGCGGCATGCCCCGGTATCTGACATACGTAGTAGTAAGTACCCGCCGTCGGATGCCAGGTGAAATCCGTATATCCGAACTTGCCGTCTTTTGGGACCGGGCTAAATCCAGTTCCTGCGACAATGGGGTCAATCACCGGCATAACCGCATAAGGCGGTCCTTTTTTAGTGATGTCAAAACTATGACCAAATCCCTTGTTGGTGTTAATGAAGGTCACGTCTACGGTTGCCCCTGCGGGAATCTCCAAGGTCGGGTTCTTTTTGTCATGAACTTCAAAGCTCGGGAACGGAAATCCCGGGAGCACGGCCGCCGCGACCACATGTACAGTCTTGCCGCTGTAGGTAACTGTATCGCCACTGACTTTCCCGGTATCTTTCTCCAGCATGGCCTTAACTTGGGGAAGCGTCGCCTCTTTCCATGTGGAATCCAGCGTGCCGGCCATCGCGGTACCCATGCCGACCGTTGCCGCCAGAGCCGCAGCCGCACCAACAGTCACATACCAGTTCTTTTTCATCGTGTTCTGTGTATACATAAGTTATCCCTTCTCCTTAACGTTTAACCTGAGTAGAACCAGCCGCCCTACAAAACCATCACCGGGCCCTCTGGCATTTTAATATGCTACTACATGGTATTCATCGCCCTATCCAGCCGGGGAATTGTCTCAAAACAGCACTCTAAGGGTAACATAATAGCCACCCAGAGCAATAATAGCCCACAATAATCCTATGATCAACACGATGTTTCCATCCCATGCGCCATCATCGCGATCATCGTGAGAAATTAAACAGCCTTCCTTGTTCATGATTTACCTCCTTTGAAGCATGGATAACGACGTCGCAACAGTAAAACGCAAAACAACTCCGGATGGCCGCCCGGTACTCGCACGACCATCCGTGGAACATCATGCGTTTCCAGATGCGCCGTCTTCTCCCTTTTTTAGAATACGCAGCCGATCTTCCTTGCTTGCCTCCTTTAATACCCACCAAAAGTATGCACTCAGAAACACCACAGGAAACCCAATGTACCCCGTCAGCCAGAAAAACGTCGGATCATCAGCTCCAGACGGGATAACGAACGATAAATGTGACATATCCATTATCTAACCCTCACTCCATTAGAGAATCTTCTAAACTGCATTACGCAATATAGAAAACAATAAAAAATGCAACCCATAGAACAATCACACCGCCCCAGAAGGTTAACACGTTATACGACACCCATCGCTCGCGTTTCGCGCGCTCTGGAGTGCGAGTGATTTTCATGATACTCGCCAGCAGCGCCAGGATGGCCGCCACGAAATGTACCAGAAACCACAAGCTGGTGATGTCATAAATCCCGCCATAACCACTACCGATGGTTAAGGTAGTCCAGTTGTAGACGATTCCACCCGCCATCACCAACGAGACCACCATCAGGGTTGCCAGACTGCTCACGATACCGGCATCATCGCCCTGATCCAGTTTTTTGCGGGCCGTCATCACCGGCACCAGGCTGACGAGCATCAGAACAGTCAGCGCAACACCCACGCCCATGCTCAATGTAGCGGGCACCGCAGTGCCCCCCCACAGAAAACGCGCGAGGTCCCACATCGCAAAAATGATGGCTGCAAAAAGCATCAGGAAAAAGAACGCACCCCTTTTTGCACGCTCCGAGGCCGGATCCATTAGCTTGGCATAACTGTTGTCTGTCATGGTTCAACTCCTTCTAATTTACTTGCTGGGCGTAGACACCCAAATAAAGGGGTCTTTTGCTTCCGCCGCGTAGTTATCGTTCGGGCCCACAACCTCTGGCTCCGTTCCTGCTGGATATGGCACATACGGTGTTGGCGATTTTATTTGCCATTCCAGGCCGTTGCTGCCCCAAGGGTTAGCTTCGGCCTTTGGCCCATAGCGCCAACTGTATAAAAGATTGGCCAGCGGAATGAGAAACCCTGCGCCCAAGAAAAAGGATGAAATAGACATAAACAGGTTGATGTCATGCAGGTAAGGAAGATATATCGCAATTCTCCTGTTCATTCCATCGAGTCCAGCTATAAACATGGGAAAGAACGTACAATTGAAGAATACGAAAAACCACCATGCGTGAAACTTTCCCCAAAATTCATTGATCTTCCGTCCAGTAACCTTGGGAAACCACCAGTATAGCGCGGCAATCCAGGTAAAGATCACTCCACCAAGCATCGTATAATGGAAATGCGCAATAACCCAGTAGGTGTTGTGCAGCTGAAGGTCGGCGGGAACGTCGGCATTGAATATGCCCGTCAGCCCACCGATCAGGAAGTTCATCATCGCCATCAATACGAGCAATACCGCAGCATTAATTCTTAAACGACCACCCCATATCGTTCCGATGGCGGACAAATAAATGAACCCTGTCGGAATGGATACAGTTTCCGTTATGGTCATGAATATGGGCATACGCGCGTCACTCACCGCAGTGAAGTAGTGATGGACACCCAACATTGCACCCAACATGGAAACGCCAACCAGTCCGGCGATGGCCCAACCCCTAGCAAACAACGGCCGCTTGGCCGCGGCAGGAAGAATCTCCAGCCATATGGCAAAAGCGGGCAGAATGAAAACGTAGACCTCTGGATGGAACAAAAACCAGAACTGATCGAGATACGCTAACGGGTGGCCGGTGGGACCGGTATAAAAATGCGATCCGGCGATCATGTCGGATAAGTCCATGAGCGCGCCGGTATAGGTTGCTGGCGACTCTACGACGAGAATGGTGGCTGCCGCAAATAAACCCCACACAAAAATCGGAACGCGACCCAAGCTCATGCCCTTGGCGCGCATGTACACCATGGTTCCGGCGATATTGATGGCTCCAAGTAGCGACGCAACAAGAATGGTGGCGGCACCGAGGACATACCACACAATACCGCTACCACTGTTTTGCGCCAACGGCGGATATCCCCACCATCCCGTCTGAAACCCACCAATCGTAGGACTCATAAAAACAGCGAAGGTCGCCGGTGGCAAAAGCCACCAACTCAGGCCAAGAAGTTTTGGGAATACTACATTTCTCGTGCCAAGCATCAACGGGATAAGATAGTAGCCAACACCGCCGACGATGGCAGAGGCCACCACACCCAACAACATCATCAATCCATGAATACCGAACGTTTGGTTGTACTGGATTTCTGACAGCCACCAACTGGTGGAGTCTGGCGTCAACAGTTCAATGCGGATCGCCATGGCGGCCATGCCGGCAAAGAAGAACGTTAGTATATTTAAGATTACGTAGCGTACGGCTGTGGATTTTGAATCGGGACCAAAGCGAAAATAACGTTCGATACCCGTGTAAGTTGGAGCTTCTTTTCCTCCAAATGCGCGTCGTATCCATCCCTCCCATACACCGCTGCCCATCAGCCAGCAGACCAAGCCGGCCACATAACCCACTGTCGCGGGTAAAGGGTTTACGATTACCGTGTGGAGCAATAAAGCAGTGATCCATGCCGCAGCAAAATAGCCGGTTAGTCCCCAAAGCGTCGCACGGAACAGCGGAAACAGCATGCTAGCCGCAAATGGGGTCTTGTCCACTCCCGTATTGTTCAACGCATTTTCCTGAATTTCGTTAGTTGCCATTACTTACTCCTTAGTACATTTAACGTTGGGTGCTGGCAAGCCTTCCGTTGGCTTTACTAGAAGCTATTGTTTGCCACCCAAGCCTTGAAGTCCGCTGGCGTTACCACTTTCACCGGAGCGCGCATCAACGGATGTCCGTTGCCACAAATCAAGGAACACTGTACACGCAGCATGGGGTTTGTAGCGGTTGTCCCCAACATGGTGGGTGTAATAAACAAGTGCCGCACTTCATTGGGGATCACATCTTTTTTCTCACCCCAGGCAGGCACCCAAAAATCGTGCATGACATCCTTTGTCCGCAGAACGAAGTCTATGGTGCGGCCCTCGGGAACCACCAGTTGTGACACATCCGTTACGCCCTGCTTAGGATAAGAGAACGTCCACTTCCACTGTTGCGCGGTAACATCGATCACCAATGGGTTCTTCGTATCTAACTGGATACCCCAAAGTTGTTCCAGACCCACCATACCCGGATAAATGGTATTTGCCAGGTTGATGCCTATGGCCAAAACCAGCCAGGTCACCACGAAAGGCGCCCAGGTCCGTTTTTGATAAGCCGGCGCCGCGGTGTCTGACATGGACGATGCGCGGAAACGAAATGCGCTATATACAATCGCACCGCCGACCAGCACATAGATGACTACGGCCTGCCACAACAGGTATGTGGTGGCATCTGCGGTAATATGCGCCTGAATACTCCCCAAAATTGGCCAGTTACCGATACCCCAGGCCATCAGCGTTTCGAAAATCGCCAGGCCAATAATCCAGACCACCACCAAGCCGCGGAAAGCTTTCCATAAGTTTTCTTTTGCTGCGTTCATATGCCCTCCCTAAATTAGCTTCCCTGAGCAGGTAGTATGTCAAGAATACCATGCATCCCATTCATGAAGTGTTGACCCGTCTGCAGAAAACACCCATATTCCCATTTTCCGGGCTTATTGGGCACCACAAAACTGAAGGTGTACTTTTGTCCACCGTTGAGGCTGACGGAAAACGCCGGTACTGGCCCTGTCTGTCCCCCGCTGGTAATCGGCACACCATCAAAGAAGTTATCTTTCCATCCCACGGCGATAGCCTGTGATTTTGGAAAGCCATTGTCCCGGGATACCAGCGTTCTGCCGATGGAGAACTGATGCGCAATCGGGGGCGCTGATTGCGATCGGTTATCAATCGTCAACTCCACTTTTTCCCCGACATGCCAGGTCATGCGATCCGGTTTATAATAATAGTTGAACTCATCGATCGTATAATGATGTACCCCATTAATGACCTGCCCGGAAGGATTGGGCAGGGCTACCGCTTTTTCCCACTCCAGGGCACCTATAATTACCCCCGCGCATATCACGGCGGATACAAGCACCGTAGTCATACCTTTTTTTGCTGCCATACCTCTACCTCCTTTGAGAAGCACATAAACCTGACGGTGCAAATGCCTGGCAGACCCATTTTTATAAACTTCAGCCTGCCAGGAAAACTTCTATTGACCAATTACAACGCTTACAGCGATGAAAGATAAGCCGCCACATCCTTCATCTGCGCCACGGTGATATTCTTCGCAATCTGGTTCATCAGGGTATTTACCCGTGTGCCGTTGTGGAAGTAGGTCAACTGCTGAATGATGTAGCCGTAACGCTGGCCCGCCAGCCGGGGGAACGGGCCCGCCCCTTGGCCATCCGATCCGTGGCATTCCATACAGGCAGGGATTTGTTCGTTGGTAACCCCTTGGTTGAATATGGCCTTTCCTTCTTTCGCACCGGCATGCTTGATGCCGCTGCTTTGCATCGGCGGCTTCTGGGCGTTGAAGTAATCTGCCAGCGCCGTGATTTTCGCACTGTCCAGCGCTTGCGCCACGGGCCACATGTAGATCTCGCCATTCTGATCCGCACGCGAGTGATCCTTATACGCTTTCAACTGCGCTTCCATATAACTCTTATGCTGTCCGGCCAGGCGGGGGACGATCGGATAGAGCGTGTCACGGCCCGTCATCCCGTGGCATACCATGCAATCACTGGAGACGCGGTATGGTGCCGGCGCGTCGGCGCTGCCGACTGCAGCACTCGCCTGCCCGGCCACCAGCAAGAGTGCGCTGAACAGAAGGAAGGTTCTCGACTGATACATCTTGCTATGTTGATAGGTCATCGTGTCGTTCTCTTTATTGCGCAACCGGTCTTGGCTTAAGTATGTCGTCATGGCATCGGCTCCTAGTATGATATCCAGGCCAGCAGTTCAAGGGTGTTATACGCAGACGCCCCATATCCAAGGTTGTTGGACGACGCCGAACCAACGCCATTGAACTTGTTGTATACGACATATCGCAAGGAGAAGCGGGTATTCCACCACGGCAGATAGGAAGCCTCTATCCATTCATTGCTGGTATCTGGAGAACCACTATTAGTGTATGTGGTAGTGTAGAGACCGGGGTTAGCGGACCCCCACACATTCCGGTATCCGCCCTGAATGCCGTAGTGGTCATGATACCAGTAGGTGGCGTTAACATTGAAGAAATTTAAGTTACCGGAGGAGTTCGAAGATATGATATTCCCCGCTCCAAATTGCTGCTGCTCGTTTACCCATGCGGCACGGATCGTCACGTTATTGTTGTCGTTGGTATCAAGCCATTGGAGCTGAGTATCTAAATCATAATCATCGAAGGTATCAATGGGGCCGCCTGCTTTGCTGATATTATTGAGAGGATTATTTAGGGTGTTATCGTACACGCTGGACCACATGCCAAAGGTGCCGACCTCCCAGTTCCAGTCACCCCAATCGTGCTGATAGGCAAGACGAACATAAGGAGCGCCCCCTGAAAGCCTGCCCTGGGGGCCAGCTGCAGTAAAACCGCCAACCGGGTTGACTTGGGTTCCTTGACCGTTGGTATAGACATCGGCGTCTGCGTACAGCCAGTTTGCCCGGTTTGGCCCAAAAATATCCGCCCCATAGACACCAACACCCGCTAATGGGTAACCCGCGCCCGCTGAACTTTCAATGAATGGCTGAGGTACGTGGCCCCAAGACGAATAATCCGAGGAGAAAAATGGTGCCTGCCAATCAGGTGTGGTATTCCACAAGTCCATAGCAGTCGGGGTATTGTTGACGTCTACGCCCGTAACCAAAAGATTGTTGGTGCCCAACTTCCATGGATGGGCCCAGACAATGCTGGAGTCGTCAAAACTAAATCCTCCGCCGCCGGTACCACTGCCGCCGCCCGAGTAGGTGATATGCAGAAACGAGCCGATATGCGGAGTGATTTCACCGGCATAGAACAAGCTCACCTGTTGTGGAAACTGAACATTATTGTTGGGAGAAGCATTCGCATTAGAGTTACCAGAACCAAACACCGCCTGCCCGCCACCAACATTGGTCGCCGAGGCCTGCAGGAAGATAGAAAATTGTGACACGCGGGATATGAGCAGACCGACGCTGTTCCCGAACTTGGCTTGGAGCTTCTGCTGCCGTTGCAGGTTTGTGGTCGTGAACCCGAGCAATTTGAACATTCTGCCCATGGGCGTCAACTGCGGGTAGGATGTGTGACAGGCGGCGCACGACCAACCGGTCTGGCGCGCAAAGGATGGCAGTGCCCAGGCACTGGAAGATAACGCCATTCCACCAACTGCTGCTAATGCTACGATCAACCTTTTCTTTTTAAAACCAACGGACGATGACACCATAACCCCCTCCATAGCGGTATGCGCTTTCAGGCATATTAGATAAACAAAATACGCTCATGCGCCCGGTCTTCCTGCCAGGCTGGTAACACCAAACCACAACAACGCGATGCCAATTAGCCTCGACCTTTAACCAATGTTGTTGCGTTGTTAACAATACCCACACGTTCTATTTAATACAAACCGCGATGCTTTGCAACATCTTTTTATGCGCTCATTAAAATGCATGGCTACCTCATCCATGCATCTCGCGATCGCCTCGATGGTCATAACTATAATGCTTTTATAATCAATATTTTGCGCATAGTTGCCAGAATATCGATCCAGTAAAATGCAATAAAGTAAATAACGAACATAAGAAAAGAATTATGTGCTAACGTTATTTTATCATGTTAACCATGCCGTTTAATTATAGGCCGTGATCACTAGAGGTCCAAAAATCGACATGCCAAGATCTCACCAAGCCAGGCACCCTCAGCACGAAGGTGATGGAAGGGGTATCTAAAGACGGGGGCATCCACTCTGAAGTGCTGCGCCCCAATCAAGAAGTAGGGGGTATGCTAGCGTCGGGCCGTAGTCTGAAACTGACTGCGCCGATAGATACGGTTGGTTGCAAACCTTGGTGCGTATCTTTGAATGCCCATGTGGTTTGAGTTCGTGGAATCGGATCTGACTTGCTGAGTACAGTCAAAGATATTGATGGTTTTGGATGCGCTGACGGTCACGTAGCGTGGGGGGCAAGGGGTAAACCCCCTCAAAGAGCTTGAACAAACGCACCCGTTGGGCGAGTGTCACTTTCCAACCAAGAAAGGACCCCGCCAGTGGGCTATAACCTTCTGCATGCTCCAAAAATACTTCAGTTTCCACTGAAGTCAAGCCGCTCCCGCTTTATCCGGTCGCGGAACTTTCGTTCTATGCTTCATGTAGAGGTCAGCAGTCAGATGTTATATAACCTATTATTTGTCATTACTTAATTACGTCAATTTTCTTGCCTTGGGATAGAGAAGTTAAATAGCTGACGAGCGCTACCATTTTCTTGCTGTCATAAGGCAGCGCTTTACCCAGAAGCGCGTTTTTGATACATGAGTTAACTTGCATGTCAAGGGTAATCACCCGACCAGCCCGCTTGTTATAATGGGGAAAGGTAGCCGCGGCGCCGATGAGGCTGGGTATGGATTTACCGTTTGGTAACATTCCTTCGCTACGTCCACCTCCACGATGACAGGTCATACAGGAATTACCGCGACTCCCCAGGGATGTTGAGGCAAAAAGCGTTGAGCCATACTTGATAGCGTTTTGCATTGCGCTTGTCGATGTTTCCGCCGAGGCGGTTACACACCAGAGCAAGGCGGATGTCGACAACAGGCTTACGATAAAACGTATTTTATACCCCATGAGTAAAACCTCCTTTTCAATTGGCAACCAACCGGTCTGGCTTTTGTCAGATAGTTACCGTCCCCATAATTTGACGGGGGCTCATTACCTACATTGGCGCGAAGCCTGACGCCAGCAGGGTGGAAGGCTCTTAGCAGTAAAAGTCCATGCTTCGGTATCCGGAGAACAAGCGCGCCGTCAACTTTTGAGAGTATAGACAACATTCGTCGTTGACGTGAGACCGGCAATATGGCGCCACCGAAGGGCGGCGTGTACCGCGCTTACTGATCACTCCTCCCCCTCATCCCCATCCTCGCCCGCCCGCCGCTCGCCCTTCAGGGCGATACTCAGGTTCTTCAGCTTGCGATAGAGATGCGTGCGCTCCAGCCCCACCACTTCCGCCGTCCGCGCGATATTCCACTCGTTACGCGCCAGATGATACTCCAGGAAGGCGCGCTCGAAGCGCTCCCGCGCGCGCTTCAGCGTACCGCCGAAATCTTCCCCGTCGAAATTGCTGTTGGCGAGGACGAGCCGATTATCCAGTCCCAGAGCACCCTCCACCTCTTCCGCGCTGATCTCCGGGCCTTCCGCCAGAATCAGCAGGCGTTCCACCAGGTTCTGCAATTCCCGGATATTGCCCGGCCACGGATAATGCCGCAGCACCTCCAGGGTTTCCGGAGCGAAACGGCGCGCCGCCAGACCATCGCGGGCGCCATAAAAGCGTACGAACTCTTCTATGAGCACCGGGATATCCACACTCCGCGCCGATAGCGGCGGCACCTTCAAGGGCAGGGCGCTGAGACGGTAGTAGAGATCGCTGCGAAATTGCCCGCTCTGCACCGCGTGCGCCAGATCCTGCGCGCTTCCGGCGATAACACGCACATCCACGGGCACGGGCGTCGTCCCACCCACCCGGATGATGCGCCGCTCCTGCAGGGCCGAGAACAGGCGCGCCTGGGTTTCCAGATCCATATCGGCAATTTCGTCGATGAAGAGCGTGCCGCCGTGGGCGACTTCCAGACGCCCGCGGGTCAGCTTGCCATGCTCCTCGCTGCCGAATAGTTCGACCGCCACATTGGGACGGGCGATGGCGGCGGCACGTAGATCCACGAAAGGCCCCTGTGCCCGTCGACTTTGTCGGTGCAGATAACGCGCGGCCACTTCCTTGCCGCTGCCCGGCTCGCCCAGCAGCAACGCCCAGGAATCCACCGCCGCCACCCGCTGCAACTGCTCGCGGAACTGGCGGATGGCCGGACTGTCGCCGCTCGGTCGCTCCACCCAACCCGCCTGCGCACGCAGATCCCGGTTCTCGCGCTGCAAGCGGCTGGATTCCAGGGCATGACTGACGGTAAGCAGGGTCTTGTCCAGCGACAGCGGCTTTTCAATGAAGTCATAGGCACCGAGCTTGGTCGCCTGCACCGCCGTTTCGATGGTGGCGTGCCCGGACATCATCACCACCGGCTGCTCCAGACCCGCTTCGGCCCAGCGCCGCAAGAGGCTGACGCCGTCCTCACCCGGCATCCAGATATCGAGGAGGACGAGGTCCGCCATCTGATCACGCAGTAGCACTTCGGCGGCTTCCGCACTACCGGCGGTATGCACGCTGTAGCCTTCGTCCTCCAGAATTTCTGCCAGGGTCGCGCAGATATCGGGTTCGTCATCCACCACCAGAATATTCAATCGTGCATCTTCCATGCCGCCTCCTGAACACCTGTCTCAACCTAACGGAAAATCAATAACGATGCGCGCACCGCCCCGCAAACCCTGATTATCGGCAATAATCTGCCCGCCGTGCTCCTCAACGATACGCCGGACGATAGCGAGACCCAGCCCCGAACCCTTCACCTTGCTGGTAACATAGGGCTCGAAAACCCGCGCCAGCAACTCGGCCGGGAAGCCTAGTCCGTCATCTGACACACTCAACTCTAGCATCTTTGTGGGGCTGGCGTCCGACAAGCGGGTGCGAATCAGGATATGCTTACCATCAGAAGATTCTACGCCACCCTGTAAGGCGTCAAGGGCATTGCGCAGAAGATTATTGAGGATTTGACGCAGGCGATGCACATCGGCCCGCAGGGGGGGTAGGCCCGCACCCAGCTCCGCCCGAATCTCCACCCCGCTCTCTTGCCCACGATACAGGTCGAGCACGTCCAGAATCAGCATGTTGAGATCGAGCGGGCGCAACTCCAGTTGCGGCTGCCGGGCATACTCCGAGAAGGCATCCACCATCACCTTGAGGGCATCCACCTGGTGGATGATGGTGCGGGTGGCACGATCCATGGTCTCCCCCTCATCGCCAAGGCGTTCCAGATATTTGCGCCGCAGCCGCTCGGCGGAGAGCTGAATGGGGGTGAGCGGGTTCTTGATCTCGTGGGCCAGACGCCGCGCCACTTCACTCCAGGCGGCGCTGCGCTGGGCGGCGACCAGCGTACTGATGTCGTCAAAAACCAGGACGAAACCCCGACTACCAGCGTCATCCGCAAAATGCGCGCCATGCACGATAATGGTCTGTGGCCCGTCGGAGCGCTCAATCTGCAACTCTTTCTGCATCCCGTTACGGGGGTGTTCCACCCAATCCGCCACCAGCTTCCATAGGGGCTCCAGCGCGGTACCGTCATGCAAGTCATCCAGAGCACTGCCTCTGAACAGATCCGCCTGAAGGATATGGGTCGCCGCCGCGTTGACTTCGGCCAAATGATTTTCGCCGTCAAAGGTCAGGATGCCGCTGGAAATCTGTCCGAGCACGGTCTCCAGATACAACCGCCGCTGCTCCGCCTGCTCCTGCGCCGCCGCCGCCTGCTGCTTGGCCCGCGCCAGTTGTCGGGTCATATTGTTGAACGAATGTATCAGGACACCCAGCTCGTCGTGACTTGCCACGGTCTGCAAGGGAATAAACTCGCCACGTGCCACCGCCTGGGTTCCCGCCGCCAGGCGCGCAATGGGCGCGGTCAGTCGTCGCGCCAGCAGCAGACCCATCCACACCGCCGACAGCACAGCCAGCAGCAAGGCCACCGCCAGGCTGAGCTGGAAGGCCGTTTTCATCGGTTCGCGCATCAGCATCAACTGGTGATACCGGGTATACGCCACCTGCACCGCCTCTGCGGCCCGGGTCAGTTGCTCGGGGATGGGTTGTTCCACATAAAGCATGCGGTTGCTTTCCCCCAGGTGTGGGCTCAGCACCGGGATCAGCACCTTTACCAGCAGGCCGCCCTTGGGTTCCGGCTCGATGGTGGCGGTCGGATGGCCCTCTTCCATGGCGAGAATTTCCCGGCGTGGCAAGCGTGGGGCCAGATTGAGGTTATCACTGCTGGTGGCGATGATCCGGTTGTCGCTGGAGAAGAGGGTTACGCTGCTGAGGCGATACTGATCGCGCAGGGCGATCACGGTGATTACGGCGCTGCTGTCCGACTCCCCCACCAGCGCCTGGGCAATGCTTTCCGCCGCCAGCAACGTGGAATTGCGGTAGCGATCAACCCCCGCCTTGGCCACATTCAGGGCCTGATCCAGCGCACTCTGCACAGCGCTGCTGAACCACGAGTCCACGCCCCGATTCAGATACTGCCAGGAAAAACCGAAAACGACGGCTGCCGGCAAAAAACTGAGCAGAGTGATGATGACCACCAGACGGGTGGCCAGTTGACTGCCCACCTCCCCGCGCCGCAGTCGCAATAGCAGCGCCACCACCGAGATCAGCACCAGGGAGAGCAGAAAGAGGACGATCCCCGCCGAAATCACCAGCATGGGCACAAAATAATGGCTCAGCGGCCCCCCGGCGCTGGTGAAAAAGTTGATCCCCAAAAAGGCCACAATGGCGAGCAGGAGCAGAACGGCGTCCCAGCGCAGTCCCACCCGCAGTTGCTCCCCGGTGGTTCCGGCGCTCAGGGCACGCAACCAGTTTTTCAACGGGGAAGGGGTACGACGGTCCATGGGGACTCCAGTTTCCAGTGGTCCAGCAAAGATCGCAAACGCAACGGCAGAGGTAAGGCCTGACTATCGACATACACTCGCATCGCCACCTGACCGCGCGCCGCACCGTGGGCCAGCGGGAGCACGAAGCTCCGCACCCGCGTCAGCGCCGTGGCGACCTCATTCCAGTGCGCATACAAGGTAAGCACGCCCTGCTGATCCTCGATGGCATATTGGTTTGTCAGAGGATAATAACGGATGTGCCAGCGCTGTTCCCGGCGTGCATGAACGCCGATACCCGGGATGAAGGAGAAGGGCTCGGGCTCCCGCCACTCCGCCTGCACAACCCAAGTCAGCGTCTGCCCCTGGTCGAGCACCTGCTGCAGGAGCGCTTCCTTGCCCAACTGCACGCTGGCGTCGATTTCAACAGCATTCGCATGGGGGATTACCTGCACACGTTCCACGTGAAACGCCGGACCAGCCGCTGCCAGCCCGGTTGCGCAAAAAATACCGCCTAGCCCGAGCAGTATGACGACCAACAGCCGCTGCCCGATTCTGCCGGTCGGTAAGCGCAACGTGCTGCTCAGGCGCACGCGTCCTTCTCCAGCAAGGCATAGTAAAAACCATCCATATCTCCCTGGCCGGGCAGGCGTTGTCCGGTCAGCGGATGCGCCGAGCGGCGCGCATCGGAATGCCGCTGAACAAAGGCGACGATCTGTTCTTCGTTCTCCTCGGGCAATACCGAGCAGGTGGCATAGAGCAACCGACCACCGGGGCGCAGACAAGGCCATAACCCTTCCAGCAGACGCGCCTGTTGCGCCACGGCTTCGGCCACATCTTCCGGTTGGCGGCGCAGACGAATATCGGGATGGCGGCGAATGACCCCGGTGCCGGTACAGGGTGCATCCAGGAGAATGGCGTCATAGGCCTCACCATTCCACCAGGTGGCGGTTTCCGCCGCATCGGCCGCCTGCAAATGCACCTCGCCGCCTTGTCTTTTCAGCGTTTCACGCACCCGGTTCAGGCGTTCCGCGGAGCGGTCCAGGGCATCCAGGCGCGTTGCCCCCAATGCCCACAGGTGAGCCGTCTTGCCGCCGGGCGCCGCACAGGCATCCAGAATTCGCTCCCCCTCCCGGGGCGCGAGAATGTGGGCCGCCATTTGTGCCGCGCCGTCCTGTACCGCCACCCAGCCGTCATCCCAGCCCGGCAGGGTCGCTACCGGCACACTGGCGGGCAGGCACAAGGCCGCCGCACTCCACGTCACGCCCTCGGCCTCACGGCACTGTTCTGCCAGCAACCGCCGATAGGCACCGGGGTCCACCCGCTGCGTATTCACTCGCAGCCAGAGGGGCGGCGCGCAGTTATTGGCTGCGGCAATGGCCGGCCAGTCCTGCGGATAGGCCGCGCGCAAGCGCGCCGCCAACCAGGCCGGATGCCCGAGATCGCGATCGACCAGCGCTGTATCCAAAACCTCACGCTCTCGCAGATAACGGCGCAGGACGGCATTCATCAGGCCGCGCGCCCACGGTTTTTTGACAGTCTCTGTCATCTCCACCCAGTCATTGACCACCGCAAAGGCGGGTCGTTGACCGTGGCGCAACTCAAAAAGGGCCAGACTGAGCAGAAAGCCCAGATCGGCATCCTCCTCGCGCCACGCCTTGCGCAGCAATTTTGCGGAAAGGGTCTGTACGGACAGAAATTCGCGCAGCGTGCCCAGCACCAACCATTGCAAGGTCGCCCGATCCGCACCGATCAACGAAACCGGCAGCAGCGCGGCATCCACCGTCTGCCCGCTATCCACGCCGCGCAATACGGCAATGGCGGCCTTGCGCACGGCCCCACCCGATGTACTTTTTGCCCTTTCAATCCCTGTTCGCACTTCCTTCATCCCAGGACTTCACCGACCTGCGGGCGATAACCGCGGGCGAAATCACTGCCACTGAGCACTCCCTTGCCTGCAGGCTGAACCGCCAGCAACTGCAATCGATCCTCACCACAGGTCACCACCACCCCGTCCTTTTCCACGGCGCTGATGCTGCCGGGCGCCTGACCACCTCCCGCGCCCAGCACCCGCGTCTGCCAGACCCGCAGGCCCTTGTCGCGAAAAAGCGTGTGGGCGACCGGACTGGGATTGAACGCCCGCACCAGGCGCTCCAGCGTCGTTGCGGGAAGCCGCCAGTCGAGCAGCGCCTCCTCCTTCTTCAGCTTGCGGGCATAGGTCACCAGCGCGGGGTTCTGAGGTACGGGTTTGAGCCGCTCCGCCCAGAGATCGTCCAGGACGTGACGCAAAGCCTTGCCACCCAACCGTGCCAAACGATCGTGCAGGCTGGCGGCCGTATCGTCAGCTGCGATGGGCACGCGCTCCTCCCATAGCACCGGGCCGGAGTCGAGCCCGGCCTCCATCTGCATGATGGCGACACCGCTTTCTTTATCGCCCGCCGCGATCGCCCGGGCGATAGGCGCCGCGCCGCGCCAGGCCGGCAGAAGGCTGGCATGCACGTTGATGGCACCGCGCGCCGGCAGGGCCAGTATCGCTTGGGGAAGAATCTGACCGTAGGCCACGACAATCAGCAGATCCGGCGCCAGGCTCCTGAGCAATTCCAGGGCCTCACCGGTTTTACAGGATTCCGGCTGAAAAACAGGAATGCCCGCAGCCAGGGCCTCCTGCTTGACCGGGCTGGCTTGCAACGCCCGCCCTCGGCCCGCCGGGCGATCCGGCTGTGTAAACACCCCGACGATGGCTTCCGGTCCTTGCCGCAGTCCGGCGAGGGTGATGCGTGCGAACTCCGGTGTCCCGGCAAAAACAATGCGATGTTTTTCAGTCACCGAGCCGCACCCTTTTTTTCCGCCTTACGGCGAATCAGATGTTGCTTGAGGCGGGACAGATGATCGACGAACAGGGTGCCATCGAGATGGTCGATCTCATGCTGCAGGCAAACCGCCAGCAGACCGTCAGCCTCCAATTCAACGGTTTTGCCCTGTACCGTGGTGGCGCGTACCGTCACCTTTTCGGCGCGGCGCACCGTTTCCAGCACCCCCGGCACCGACAGACAACCTTCCTTCATCTCTTCCTCACCCGTGCGCGCAATGATTTCCGGATTCAGCAACGTCAACAGATCGTTGCGATTTTCCGAAACATCCACGACAATCAGCCGGTGGCCAGCGGCCACCTGTGGCGCGGCCAGACCGATGCCCGGGGCATCATACATGGTCTCCGCCATATCGTCGGCAAGCTGCTGAATCTGTTTGTCCACCCTGGCTATGGGCCGAGCCACGTCCTTGAGGCGGGCGTCAGGAAACTCCAGTATCTTCAAAAGGGGCATTTCGTCACCAATGATTGCAATCCGGCAAAAATCGTATCTTGAACTAATACTATGCCCTGCGGAAGTCCGGCGGAGATCATTCATGCAGAAGAACATCTGGCGCAACACCCTATTTTGTCTCGGCCTCGGCGCCATGGCCCCGGTAATGGCGCAGGCTGCGCCGTCCGGCACACTGTTGCACAGTGCGCACAGCTACACCGTCAAACGCGGAGATACCCTCTGGGGCATTGCCGCACATTTTCTCAAAAACCCTTGGGAATGGCCGCGGCTATGGCACCGGAATACCTACATCAAAAACCCCAACCTGATTTATCCGGGCGACCGCATTGTGATCACCCGCGGGGCGGGCGGCCAGCCGGAACTCCGTGTGATCGCACTGCATCCCCGGATGACCACAGAGCCCCTGCCCACGGTCGCACGCGGCGAGGTCATGCCTTTTCTCGGCAGCCCCGGTGTCATCGCCAGCAAGAAGGCTTACGACCAACTGCCTTATCTTGCCGCCAGCACCAGTGAGCATATCGTCTATGCGGTCGGCGACAAACTCTATGCCTCCGGTCTGGCACATGCGCCCGTTGGCGCCCATTACCAGATTGTCGCCCTCGGGCCGGAGCTCTATCGTCCCGGCCGCAAAAATGCCGTCGGTTATGCGCTCCGCGATCTGGGCAGCGCCGTCGTGCGTCGCAACGGCGCCCACGCCGCTATGGAAATCACCAACGCCCTGAAGGAAATTTCTCTGGGCGACCGCCTGATACCCACCACGAAGAGCGTTGTACCCCACTACTTCCCCAGCGCCCCCTCCCACCCGGTGAAGGCGCAGATCATCGCCAAGATGAGTGACTATCCCGAACTCATGACGGGTCAGGTGGTTATCGTGGATCAGGGCCGGGAAGACGGTCTGCGCGACGGCAATGTACTGCAGATTGAAAGGGCCGCGGAAACGACGAAAAATGCCGTGACCGGCAACGCCTTCGCCCTGCCACCCCAGAAGGTGGGCAGTGTGATGCTGTTCCGGGTCTTTCCCACCGTCTCCTACGCGGTGATTACCACGTCGACGCGTGGCATCCGGGTAGGTGACCATCTGGCCAGTCCGAGTCCCGTAACGGCCAGCGACAGCTTCGCAGGGAACGGATGACCGACCGGGCCTGGCTCGCCCTCGGTCGGATCCCCGGCCTCGGCCCGATCCGCCAACGTGCCCTTCTGGAGCGCTTTGGTGCGGTAGATCGCTGTTTTCAAACCGGTGCCAGTGCCCTGCAGGGCCTTGGTTTGCAGGCGGCGCAAATCGCCGCTCTGCAGAAGGCACCCGAGGACGTTCTCACGCCCGCGGACCGGCGCTGGCTGGAAAGTCCCGATACCGACCTCTGTCGCTGGACGGACAGCGACTACCCGCCTTTGCTACGCCATATCTCCGACCCGCCCCTGCTGCTCTACTTACGCGGACAGCGCGCCTGCCTGAACCAGGCCATGCTGGCGATCGTCGGCAGCCGCAGCCCCACCGCGAGCGGCGTCGCGACGGCCGAAGCCTTTGCTAGAAATCTGGGCGGGGCGGGCCTGATCATCAGCAGCGGTCTGGCCCTCGGCATCGATGCCGCCGCCCATCGCGGCGCGCTGGACAGCGGCACCGTCGCCGTGCTCGGTACCGGCGCCGATCTCATCTACCCGCGCAACCACCTGCAGCTTGCCCGCCAGATTGCCGGGCAGGGCCTCATCCTCAGCGAACAGCCCCCCGATACCGGCCCGCGCAGTGGCCTCTTCCCCCGCCGCAACCGCATCATCAGCGGCCTCAGCCTGGGTGTACTGGTGGTCGAAGCCGCTGAGGGCAGCGGCTCACTGATTACCGCCCGGCTGGCGATGGAGCAGGGCCGCGAAGTTTTTGCCATCCCCGGCTCCATCCATTCGCCGCTGTCGCGCGGCCCGCACCGCCTCATCCGCGACGGCTCCAAACTGGTCGAGAGTGCCGAGGACGTGCTCAGCGAACTCGGTCCCCTGTACGCCGTGTTGCGGGACGGTCAGGCGATCGCACCCGCCGCAGACTGGCAGCCCGAAGATCCGGTCCAGGCCAGAGTCTGGGCTGCCATGGAGTTTGACCCCCTCGCCCCGGAACAAATCGCCAACCGCTGCGGATTGACGCTGACCGAGCTTTCGGCCATCCTCTTGGACATGGAATTACAAGGTTACCTCGCGGCCTGTCCTGGCGGCCGTTTCTGTCGCCTCCCACCTGCTTCCTAGGGCCAAGGTATGGAAGACGTCATAGACATCATCAGTTATTTGCTCGACCATCTCGACGACGATGACGACGACATGGTTGAAGACCATTTGCGCGCCGTAGGTTTTGCCGATGGCGATATTCAGCGTGCCCTCGACTGGATGGAAGGCTTTGCGGTAGAGGAACAAGAGGCGACCAGCGCCCGCTCACTGCGCGCCTACCATCCCTACGAACTGCAAAATCTTTCGGTGGCCGCCCGCGGGCAGTTACACGACTGGGAGCGGCTTGGCGTCATCAACGGCGCCATGCGTGAACGCATCATCGATCGCTTGCTCGCCCTGGAACTGGACGACACCGATCTCGAAACCCTCGACTGGGTGACCTTCATGGTGATGGCCAACGACCCCGGTCCCGAGGCCTTCTGGGTCGATGCCCTGCTGGGCGACAACGGCGCACGGATTCTCCACTAACCTATGGCACACCAGCTCGTTATCGTAGAATCACCGGCAAAAGCCAAGACCATCCAGAAATATCTGGGGGATGATTTTCAGGTGCTTGCGTCCTACGGCCACGTCCGTGATCTGCAGCCCAAAGAGGGCGCTGTGGACACGGAGCGTGATTTCGCCATGCGCTATACCGCCATCGAGCGCAACGAGCGCCATGTGGATGCCATTGCCAAGGCCCTGCGCGGAGCCGATAAACTTTGGCTCGCCACCGATCCGGATCGCGAAGGCGAGGCCATCTCCTGGCACCTGGTGGAGCTCTTGCGCGAACGCCACCTGCTCGGTGACAAGCCGACGCAACGCGTGGTCTTTCATGAAATTACCAAAAAAGCCGTGCAGGAGGCCATTGCCCATCCCCGCGAAATCGCCATGGATCTGGTCAACGCCCAGCAGGCGCGCCGTGCCCTCGATTATCTGGTAGGCTTCAACCTGTCACCGCTGCTCTGGCGCAAGGTGCGTCCGGGGCTCTCCGCGGGACGGGTACAAAGCGCCGCCCTGCGCCTGATCTGTGAGCGCGAAAACGAGATCGAGGCCTTCGTCAGCCGCGAATACTGGACCATCGCCAGCCGCCTGCAACACGCGGGCAGCACGTTCACCGCCCGCCTGACCCATTGGCAGAATAAAAAGCTCGAACAGTTCGACATCGCCGACGGTGACCAGGCCCAGGCCATTCGTAGCGGCATGGAAGACGACCTCGGTCACCAGGCACTGCGGGTCCGGGAAGTGGAGCGCAAAAGCCGGCAACGCCAGCCGGCCGCGCCCTTCACCACCTCCACCCTGCAGCAGGAAGCGTCGCGCAAGCTTGGCTTCAACGCCAGCCGGACCATGCGCGTTGCCCAACAGCTTTATGAGGGCATCAATATCGGCAACGAGACCGTGGGCCTCATCAGCTATATGCGTACCGATGCCGTCAATCTTGCCGAAGAGGCCATTGCCTCGATCCGTACTTTTATCGATGGCTACTACGGCAGCGAATTCGTCCCCGAGACGCCGCGCCGCTACAAGACCAAAACCAAGAACGCCCAGGAAGCGCACGAAGCCATCCGTCCTACGGACATCGCGCGCACCCCGGAATCCCTCCAGGGGGTGCTGGAACGCGATCTCTGGCGCCTGTACGAGCTGGTCTGGAAGCGCAGCATCGCCTGCCAGATGGCGCCCGCGCGCCTCGACCTCGTCGCCGTGGATATGGATGCCGGGACACACTGGACCCTGCGCGCCAACGGCTCCATGGTGACCTTCCCCGGCTTCATGGCCGTCTATCAGGAAGGTAAGGACGACGGCGACGAGGATGAGAACAACCGCATCCTGCCGCCCCTCGATGTCGGCGATGAACCCCAGGTACTCGGCGTCGATCCCGAACAGCACTTTACCGAGCCCCCCCTCGTTACAGCGATGCCACCCTGGTCAAAACCCTGGAAGCCCACGGCATCGGCCGGCCATCCACCTACGCCAGCATCATTCAGACTCTGCAGAACCGCGAATACGTCGCCGTCGAGCAGCGCCGATTCCATCCCACCGACCTCGGCCGGGTAGTCGGCCGGTTCCTGACCAACCACTTTGAACGATATGTGGACTACGGCTTCACCGCCAGCATGGAAGATGAACTGGACGCCGTCTCCCGCGGCGAAAAGCAATGGCAACCCGTCCTCAGCGCGTTCTGGAGCCCCTTCCGCGCGCTGCTCGACGAAAAAGCCAACGTCAGCCGCGCCGAAGCGACCAGCGAGGCGCTGGAGGAAGCCTGCCCGCAATGTGGCAAGCCCTTATTCCTGCGCCTCGGACGCCATGGGCGTTTCGTGGCCTGTTCCGGTTATCCCGAATGCAACTATACCCGTCCGGTAGACGGGCCGCGCGAACCAGCCGAACCCGTAGGCCGCGATTGCCCCGATTGTGGCAAGCCGTTGGTGTACAAAACCGGGCGTTATGGCCGTTTCATCTCCTGCAGCGGCTATCCGGAGTGTAAACATATCGAACCACTGACCCAGCCCAAGTCATCGGGCGTCACCTGCCCTCAGTGCGGTGAGGGCGAACTGGTCGAAAAACGCAGCCGCTACGGCAAGGTTTTTTATTCCTGCAATACCTACCCCAAATGCACTTACGCCGTCTGGGGACCACCGGTGGCGCGGCCTTGTCCGCGTTGCGGCTGGCCCATCATGATCGAGAAAAGCGGCAAGCGCCTCGGTGAACAACTCGCCTGCCCGCAGAGCGAATGTGCTTTCCACTTCCCGGTGAACGCCAGCGACGCGGAAATCGCCGCCATGCTGCCCGACTACACCCCGCCGCCGCCCCGCGAAAAGCGCGCACCCCCGGCCAAGAGGGCCGCGCGCGCCCGCAAAACGACAGCGAAAACGGCCAAAAAACCGGCCACGGAAGCCACGGCGGCTGCCGCCAAAAAACCGGCGAAAGCCAAAACGACGACCGCCGCGGCAAAAAAGCCCGCAGCTTCCAAACGCAAGGCCCCGTCAGCCGGCGAAGGCAAGACGCCCCCATCCCGTAAACGCGCCGCGAAAAGTGTTAGCGATTCATGACCTACGTCGTTACCGAAAACTGTATCCAGTGTAAATATACCGATTGCGCGGAGGTCTGCCCGGTGGAGTGCTTCCACGAAGGGCCGAATTTCCTCGTCATTGATCCCGTGGAGTGTATAGACTGTGCTGCCTGCGTGCCCGAGTGCCCGGCCGACGCGATCTTCGCAGACGACGAGGTGCCGGCCGATCAGCGGGACTTTACCGCCATCAATGCGGAGCTTGCCCGAGACTGGCCCGTCATTCTCCGTAAAAAAGCCGCTTTGCCGGATGCGGAAACCTGGAATGGCAAGGGCGGCAAGCGCCCTTTGCTGCGACGCTCATGAAGCGGTGCGCGGCGATGTTTCACGTGAAACATGGCTAACCCCCGCTCCCCCGGCACAGAATCCAGCGCACCCTTACGCGTGGCCGGGGGCGTTTTCACCCTCTCCATCCTCCATCTGGAAAGCAATGATCCACAGCAGCTCGCCCAACGCATCGCCGAAGAGTATCGGCGCCACCCAGCGGCCGCCGATTTCCATCGCCATGCGCCGGTGGTCCTGGATCTGAGTGCCATCCCCGAAGAAGCGCCTTTGGCTTTGCCTGAAATCCTGGAGGTATTGCGCGCCGCCAACTGGTTCCCGGTCGGTTTGCGTAATGCCGCGCCCGGCCACCAGGCGCTGGCGCGAGCACTGCACCTTCCTGTTTTACGGGGCCAGGAGCGTAACGCCGCCCCGCAGCCGGAGACACTCCCACCAGCGCAGCCCGTCCCCGCAAGTCCGGGTAGCCTGATTATTGATCACCCGATACGCAGTGGCCAACGCAGCTATGCCCGTGGTGGCGATCTCGTCTGTCTTGCTGCCGTCAACGCCGGCGCCGAAATCATGGCCGACGGCAACATCCATGTATACGGCCCTTTACGTGGCCGCGCCCTTGCCGGGGTCAACGGGCAGGAGACGGCGCGAATTTTTTGCATGAGCCTGGAGGCGGAACTGGTTTCCGTCGCGGGTCTCTACCGGACGCTGGAACCTGGTTATCCCCTCTGGGGCAAAGCGGCACAGATTTACAGCCGCGACGAGCAATTGCATATTACGGCTTTATACATATAAGTCTTGGAGAAAAGCACCGTGGCCAAAATCATTGTCATCACTTCTGGAAAGGGTGGGGTCGGCAAAACCACTACTAGTGCCGCCTTTGCCAGCGGCCTCGCCCTACGTGGCTATCGTACCGTCGTCATCGACTTCGACGTGGGTCTGCGCAACCTCGACCTGATCATGGGCTGCGAGCGACGGGTCGTGTACGACCTCATCAATGTCATCCAGGGTGAGGCCAAATTGCAGCAGGCGCTCATCAAGGATAAGCGCTGTGAAAACCTCTACGTGCTGCCCACTTCCCAAACCCGCGACAAAGACGCCCTGACCACCGAAGGGGTAACGGCGGTCATGGATGAACTGCGCAAAGAATTCGATTATATCGTTTGCGATTCACCGGCGGGGATCGAGTCGGGTGCGCTCATGGCGCTCTACCATGCCGACGAAGCCATTGTGGTCACCAATCCGGAAGTCTCCTCCGTCCGCGATTCCGATCGTATTCTCGGCATTCTTGCGGCCCGCTCGCGGCGGGCGGAACTGGGGGAGGAACCGGTGAAAGAGCATCTCCTCCTCACCCGTTACTCCCCCAAGCGCGTCGAGGATGGGGAAATGCTTTCCCTGGGCGACGTGAAGGAGCTGCTACGCACCCCCCTGCTGGGCGTGATTCCCGAATCCGAAGTGATCCTCCAGGCCTCCAATCAGGGCATACCCGCCATTCACATGGAAAACAGCGACGTGGCGGAAGCCTATAAGGACGTCGTCGCCCGCTTCCTTGGCGAAGAGCGTCCTCTGCGCTTTATTCAGCCGGTCAAGGTGGGTTTCTTCAAACGACTCTTTGGAGGCTGACATGTCCTTTCTCGATTACTTCCTCGGCTCCCGCAAGAAAACTGCCCATGTCGCGAAGGATCGCCTGAAACTGATCCTCGCCCACGAGCGGGATGCCGACGGCCCCGACTTTCTGCCGGCATTGCAGGAAGAACTCCTGGCGGTGATCGCCAAATATATCCCGGTGGACAAGGAAAATATCAAGGTGAGCATGGAGCGGCGGGGGGATTTTGAAGTGCTGGAATTGAACGTTCTTTTCCCGGATCAGCACTGAGCACTGAAGAAGCCCGAGAAAGCGGCGGACGCGGGCACTAAAACAACCGTTCCATGACAAAACCGTGTAGACACATGGAGCACAAACCAAAAACCCGTTGTGACCGCGTGGGTGGCGCTTAACATTAGACGGATCAATGCAAAGTATCTAACAGCGTGCGCAGATAGCCAGCCAGGGGGCTGGTGGGTTGGGTGCTTGCCAGCGCCTCTTCCAGATAGGGGCGCGCGGCGTTGTTCCCTGCCAGTGCCAGAGTGATGCCCATGCCGGTTTTCCAGCGCAGGCTGTCTGGCGCGAGGGTCAGCGCGCGGGCATAGGCGTTCTCGGCAAGGGGTAAGTCGCCCTGTTGCTGGGCCAGGGTTCCCAGCATGCCAAAATAATCCGCATTATCGGTGGGCGCCGGCTGTAGGTCGCGTAATAAAGACAGAGCTTGCGCCGGTTGTTGTTGGGCCGCCAGCAAACGGGCTTCCAGCAGGGTTAAAGACACATTATTAGGTGATCTACGGAGGCTCTGGCGCAACAATTCCAGGGCTTCCGCCGTTTCTCCGCGTTGCCAGAGACGTTCCGCCAATCGCAATTTTTCGTCTTCCCAGACGATACTGTCAGAAATGGCGTCAGACCGGGCAACTTGGTGCTGGGGCCGGGTAAGCGGAACTCGATTACCGGAAAGCACCTTGGCAGCCCGGGTATACCGCTTCGGAATGGCAAATTCCGGCGTGCGATCTAACGCTGGAGACAATGCCTCGCGCTGGATGGGGTGGTGATACTCCGTGCGGGATGGGGCATGCAATAGAGCGCCCGCCGGCAGAGCGCTGCTCCGGGTTGGCGCCATTGTCTGGTCGCGGGGAGCGGCGGCCGTCGGCACCACCGCCACAGGCGCGGGCATGGTCCTGACCGGAGCTTTCCGCACCACGGTTTCCGAGGAGGCGGGTAAATAAAACCACCAGAAAACCGCGCTGACCGCCAGAAAACCGCCCCCCAACAAGAGGAGCACTCCCAGGCGTGGCCGGATTCCGGAGCGGCGAGGCAGGAGGGCCACCGGCATCTCGGGTCCGGCGCTTTTTCGGGTTTGCCGACGGTCGAGATCGCTTAGCACATCGTGAATCAAGCTCATATAGGCCACCATGCGCGTCGCGCCTGTGGCGTATCTGCGATGGCCCGCAGCATCTCTCGCCGCCCTACACGATGGCGACCGGACCCGTAGGTCGCCAGCAATGCTTTATGGGCCAGCAGGTTAAGCAGGCGCGGAGTGCCACCACTGCTGCGCTGGAGCAGGCGCAAGGCGTTACTCTGAAACAACGGTCCGCCGGTATAGCCCGCGTGGCGCAGCCGATGCTCCAGATAGGCCCTGGTTTCTTCACTGCTGAGGGGAAGGAGCTGATGATGAAAGCCAATCCGCTGACGCAACTGCCGCATTTGTGGCTGTTGCAGACGAATATCCAGCTCTGGCTGGCCAAACAAAATGATTTGTATCAATTTGCGTTTTTCGGTTTCGAGGTTGGAGAGCAAGCGAATACTTTCCAATGCAGCGTACGACAAGGTCTGCGCCTCGTCCACCAGCAGCACCACCCGATGCCCTTCGTCCGCCGCCTGCAATAAGCTGCGATGAATGGCCTCCAGCGGCTCCTGGGTGACGTCCAGTTCCTGACCACCGAGATCAGCGGCAATGGCACGAAGCAGTATCGTCGGTGGTTGTTGGGGATTGAGCACGTAAGCGGTACGGAAACGCGCATCCATGCGATGGAGAAGGGTGCGGCACAAGGTGGTTTTACCCGTTCCGACCTCGCCCGTGATTTTGACAAAACCTTCGCCGTTGTCCAGAGCAAAGTGCAGCAAGGAAAGAGCCGCTCGACGATTTTCATCGGCGAAAAAGAACTCCGTGTCCGGTGTCAGACTGAACGGATATTCGCGCAAGCCGAAGAATGCCAGATACATCAGCGATTTGAACCTTTTGATCGGTCAGGCAACACCGCCGTGTTGAAATTCAGATCGTTTTTCGACAGATCGGTACGGGCTTGGTGGATTTGTTGCTGCCAAACACCACGCTTATTCACCACGATCGGCTTGATGAGCACCACCAGTTCGCTCTTGATGGAAGTTTGTTGCGTGCTCTTGAAGAGATAGCCCAAATAAGGAATATCCTCCAACAGCGGAATGCCCGAATGTGTATCGTGTTCGTCGGTTTTCATCAGACCGCCGATGACGATGACCTGTCCGCTTGTGGCGCGTACCACGGTATCGACTTCACGCACCGAGGAACTGGCCAGAGGCAGATTGTAACTTTGACTTCCGACTGTAAACGCCTGAGCCTGAGTAGTCACACTGGTCACCGAAGGGTGCACATAAAGCGTCACCATACCGTCCCCGCTAATGGACGGAGTGACATCGAGGGCGACACCGGAAAACAGTGGAGAAAGCACAGGGGTTGCCTGATTGATGATGGTGCTGCCGATGGCCCCGGAGCTCGTTCCGGAATTGGTCTGAACATTGGTTACATAAATATTGTCCGTGCCCACCTTGATAACCGCCGTCTGGTTGTTGAGTGTGGCTACCCGCGGACTGGACAGCACCTTGACCTTGCCCTGGGTGCCGAGGGCCTCCAGGATGGTGTTGAAGCCTTTGCCGCCGCTAATGACGGCATTGAAAACACCACCGAAGGGTTGCACCGTATTCATGATGGGCAACAGACCCGGCGCCAATTGGCCAATGTTGGCCGCTGTCCCGCTACTGGTAACCGTACCCTGGGTGGGAGCATAACCATTGGGATTGAAATTGCCGTTAGAGCTGCTGGGCGCGAGCTGGTTGATCTGGGCATTGCCGGTCACGGCACTCCAGTTGATTCCCGCCTGAAAGCCCTTGGAGAGCTGTACCTCCAGGATCTTTGCCTCCAGGATCACCTGCCGTTCCAGACCGTTGGTGAGGCGATGCAAAAATGCGCGCACCTCTCGTTGGCGGTCAGGCATGGCGCGCACCGCAATCACCCCGGATAAGGGATTGACGATGATCCGGCCGTTCTTGCCGATGATCATCTCCAGAGAGGGTCCCAGAGTTTTCCAGAAGTCGGAACTGCTATCGGTTTTTACCTCGGCCGAAGGTTTGGTCTGGCCGAAGGCCTGGCCTTGCCCGATCATGCCACCATTGCTGCTATTCCCGCTCAGTTCCGTACCCGCAACCGTCAGTTGCGATTTGGCACTGCGGGCGATATCCAGATAATCCTAAAAAAAGCAGTTAAGGTCCGGCAAGTGCCGGAAAAGTCCCCGGCGGTGACCATGGTGATCGCGTAATTTGCGCAACGATGTAGCTCACGAGGAGGTCCCAGGGCTGGTGTTCCAGGAACTGCTCCGCAGTCTCCCGAACTATCCGCAACCCTCTACGGATATTCTCAATTCCGCGCTCCACCTTTTTCTGCGCGGCATGCATGGGTGTCAGAAAAAGATGAATCTGTCCAGCGTGTTTGGTGCTGCGACCTATAGCGGAGAGCAGCAATGGACGACTGGTGATGGCTTCTCTCCGTGACCCCGGAAAAGCCAGTCGGGAATACCAGCTCCACCAGTTGTAGACCAGCCCCACGGCACGCGCGGAGAGCCGACAACGGGCCAGATCACGAGTGGTGTACCCGCCCCATCCCCACTGGTTCTTGAGTTCGTCAAAACCGTTCTCCGCATCGGCCCGGTCGCGGTACAACTGCGCGATACTCAGAATGCCTTCTTGGATATCCGTCACCAGTACGGCGTATTCGTAGACCTTGGTCTGGCGACGGTCCACGAAAGCAAATTCCAGCTGGCCTTGATGTTCCTGGGTGGCGATTAGATGGTCTTTGAGTAGGCGACGGAGAATGACTACCCGGCGGCTCTGCTGCCACCCGGCCAGTTGAATCGTGTCTTCGCGGCCTTCCCAGCCTTGTCCTGCATCCGCCCAGTCACGGCGGGTAAATTCCCGCTGTAACAGGCGCTTGACCCGGGGCGATTGACGCAATTTGAAGAGATAGGACTGCTGCCGCGCTTCCATCTCGCGGATAACCGCATCATTGCCAAAGCCACAGTCGCCACGGACCAGATAAGGACGCTGTTCGGCACTCAGGGTGTCCAGTACGCGGTTCAGCCCCGGTTGGGCATGGTTGGAGGCCGTGGTGTTGCCGGCTGTCACTTCTACATCCAGCAATAGCCGCAGATTACCGACCCAGTACGCATGATAGGCATGGGATGGACGCCCCGGTTTGTGCGGATTGTAGCCTACTTCAGCCCCTTGCTGATGCCCGAATAACGTTTTGATGGTGGTGTCGATATCAAGAATCCAAGGCGTGTCACAGGCTGCCTTTGCGCTTTTGAACAAGTGCTTGCGCATCCATTCGGTGCCTTCGCCTTCGGGGATTTTACCCAGCGCCCGGCGCAGGGCGTCTTCGCTGACGATCTTGCTCATCCCCAGAATCTGCGGACTGACACCATCACTGCGTAATCCAGTGACATGTGCATAGCGTCGGTGACCCGCCAGTATGGAGAGATCCCAAGTGCCCAATACATCGCGCTTCTTGGGTGCGTTGGGGCTGTTATAGATCAAGGGACATTCTTCTACCCAAGCATCAAACAAACCACTGACTTTCTGAAACTCGGCAAAGAACACCAACTGGCCAAAGGGAGTGGCTGCCGATTCCTTATCCCAGGATACCTGAACACGACCGCCCATCGTATCCACAATCATGCTCTGTATAGCCTCAGGAATGGGCTTTTGGGGCCGCTTAGTGCGTTCACCCATTGGGTGAGCCTCCAACACAGGGGAAAAATCAATCCTATCAGAGGAATCCTGCCAAATCAGCAGGGGTAACTGCCGAATTTAGGATAATTGACCTGATAGATGCGGGTTTCCGGTTCGGGAGGAAAAATCACGATCTGTCGGCCTTGCACCTCGTACTGATAGCCGTATGCCGCGCGAATCGCCCGCAGGGCATTTCCCAGGGTAACATGATGCAGGTTAAGGGTGAGACTACCAGCGACCTTAGGGGAAAGAATGACATTCTGGCCCGAGCTCATCCCCAGCCCCATGAATACCTCCCGGGCAGGCGCATTCTGAACCACCAGATCGAAGCGTTTCTGCAGGGGCGGGGATCGACGCGGGATCAGGCTGCCCACCGGTGGCAATAGCGCCTGTTGCACGGCGGCGGGCGGCGGACGTAACGCCGCCTTGGTCGGTTTTGGTAGCAGGGCGCTCGCGGGATTATCGGGTACCGTTTGGCAACCTGCCAGCCAGATGCAACCCATCAGTATTGCCCACTGTTTGCGCATAATCATTTCTCTTCACTCGGGTTGGTAGAACCGCCGATGACCAGCCGCAGCCTTTTGGATCCCTCTCCCAAAATCACCCAACCGGCGCCCACAGCGATAAGGCGATAGGGTCCGATCTGACTTCCCAAGGGGTACAGGCGGCCGTTGAGAATAGCTACGGGCACCTGCCCGCCGGTCAGCGTGCTATCCAGGACCAGGGAGGCGAGGGGCACGCCACTAGCCCCGGCCCGATAGTCATCGGGACGGGTCGGATTGGGCGTTATCTGTATCTGGGCGGCCAACAGCAGTCCAAAGAGCGCGCTCATGAACCGCCTCCCGCCGCCTTGGGCAGGCCACGCAGCGTCCCGAGGGCGCTCCGGATTTGACCCGCCGTCAACACCGCCCCTGGTCGGGGCGCGTCCCGGCCGCTCCAAGCGATAGCGTAGGTACGTACATCAATCCGCAGCTCGGCCTTTGGATACTGTATCACGGTGTAAGTCCACCGACCCCATTGTAAACGCCAGGGCCCTCGCTGCACACTTTGCAGATAGGCAAGCAGGCTGTGAAAATCACCCTGCAGGGTAAGGGAAACCCCGCTTTGATACAGACGCGGACCTGTTTTGGCGCTTTTATCCGACGGTAAAGGATATACCTGGGAAGGCGCCAGGGTGTGGAAGCGTACACACTGTACCCCCGGACGCTCCGTTAACAACGTGCGCAACCAACCATCCAGTTCATCCTGCCGGGGGTAGCGCTGACCGGCCTGGCGCAACTGCTCATCCAGGGTGGCGATGATCCGCTGCTGGGCATCCAGGCGCGACTGCGTCTGCAGGGGCGCATTGTGTAACAAGGCCTGGATTTCGCTTTCCACGGCGGTCGCATGACTTTGCTTCGTCTGCCATTGCTGTTTTTTGGCCTGCAGACGATTTTCCAGGGGTGCCAGCCACAACTGGTAAAACCCGATCAGCAGCACCACGAGCGCGGCGGCCAGTACCAGCACGCGTTCGCGCAGGCTGAGCGCGTCGAAGCGGGTGAACCAGTGCCGGAGGGCGTTCATGGCCACTCCGGCGAACGGGCGGTAGCGCTGATGCGAAAATCCAGCAGCGCAGCGGATGGGGCGCTGCTGTCGGGGGCCGTGATGCCACTGCTGGCGGTGATCCCGGCCAATGTCAGGCCAGCCAGTGCCGGCTGGGCATGAAGCCGTTCCACGTAGCGCGGTATGGTCGCCGCCCGCAGAGTGCGTCCTTCCAACACCAACCCGCTGGTGTCGCCACTCATGCGCGTCAGCCAGATGCCGGGAACGATGCCACGACCAAGGGCATTGAGCACCTCCGAGGGATTCTGGCTGGCTACATGCAGAGAAAGCAGTTGCAGGAGAAAACGCCGCTCGTCGATTTCCGCCTGCAGCGCCTGGTGCCGGGTTTCCCACGCAGACTGGGCGCCCGGACCATAGCGCGCGATAAGTTGATCCCGTTGGCTTTGCAGCGCGCTCAGCCGTTGCTCCTGAGTCGCCAGCAGTTGGGCCTGTTCCTGATTGGCCTGCTGCCAGTACAGGGCCAGTCCGCTGAGGGCCAGAAGCAGGACGCCGAGGAAAATCAGGCTGAAGCGCGCGGAGAAGGGTACTTGCCGCGATACGAAGCGATCACTGTAGAGATTGACGCGGGCCGGATCGGCCGCTGGCGGCAGTCGCAGGCTCATGGGGCAGGCAACTCCGCGGCAAAGGCCTGGGCCAGAAGGCAGCGGCTGTCCGCCGGAGAAAGTAATTCCTCGACATGCGCGCAGCGCCGCCCCAGCAACTCACCCAGCGTCTCCGGCAGCAACTTCGGCGCGCCGCAGAGATAGAGGACGGCGGGCGGCGGGCGGCGGAAACGATTTTCGTAAAAATCCATGGTGCGCTGCATCTCCAGAGCCAGATCCTCGCTGGCGGCGCGGAAACCTGCGGGATCATCATCGCCGGGAAAGTGCTCAGAACCCAGCGCCAGTGGCCGCCCAAAACGATAGCTGCCGCCCTGCACCATGGTCAGATGACAACTGCGGGTTTCCACCAACAACAGTCCGACGCCCCCCGCTGCTTCGGGCAGAAGCCAGCATAAGTCGCGCAATGCGAGATCGATAATGCCCACATAAAAGGGCTGCAGGCCGGCGCCGCGCAAGAGGTCTACCCGCTCCTGGACCACGCTTTCGCGCGCGGCGACAGCGAAAATCTGTTGGCCTTCGGTGTCGGGTACGGGTATGGCGGCGAGCACCGCCTCCGACACGGGGAAATCCAGCAAATCCGCGAGCTGCCAGCGCAGGGCGGCCAGCATCTCCCCCGCCGGCACCTTGGGCGCATCCACGACCTGCAGGTTATAGTCCTCCCGGAACAAGTACGTAGCCGCCGGACTGCCAGCCAGCCCCTGGCTCTGCACGCTGTGGCGTAAGGACTCCAGCAGCAGTTCCCGGTAGCGGCTCGATAACGGATCGATGTCCTGAGCCGTGATCAACTCCGCCTCGCCATTATGCACACGGACCAGGCAATAACCGTCCCGGCGCAACTCCAGCACCACCGGAGGGCGTTCCCGCCAGCGCCGCAGAACGTCCCGCAGGTCGGCATCCCAGAGTTTCATGTCGTTACGCCCATGGCGGGAGTATTAGCCGAAAACGGCAGAAATTGCCAGATGGTCATGGGTTTTCAAGCCAGTAGTTGAGAGTGGTGGATCCTCCACCCCCGCTGCCGGCGCAGGAATTCGCGAGGCACGTCGTCAGGCCGTTTTTGTCGCAGATTAGAAGCCCAAAAAAGTGGAAACATGAATTATCTATACAGTTATTTACGACATTGGGCGCTATGGAGCAAGTTGTTGCGCATTTTTTCAAGCTGTTATCACAGCTACCCAAAAATCCGCCGCAATGGTTAACGACGCAACTCGTCGCGCAGGCAGCGCAAGCATTTCCTTGTGTCGTAACACCGACGATGACATTTCTCATGGCGGATACCGGTAAATTACCGGGGCCAAGATCGCCCGCCGGGCAAATTCCCTGGCTGGTGATCTGGTAAGAGGTGGTGGAAGCCGTGCTGGCCGACGAACAAGCCACCGTTGCCGAACAGCCCCCCAGCCCCGGAATGCTGCCAATGCCCGGACGCGCCGGATTGGGGCTGAAACATTGGCTGGCGGCGCTGCCGGTGGCGGGCGCGATTTGGTATGTCCCCCATTCCGCCCCGCTTTGGGCCGCCCAGTAGGCGCGGGTGGAGGCGATCTGATAGGCCGTGTTCTGATTGCTCTGAGCGGTGATATAGGCCAAGGCCGCCAGCAGCAGGGCCAGCACCACCATGATGAATATCACCAGCACCAGGGCCGAGCCCTTTTCTGCGGGCGGTATGGTGGGGCGATTACCCCGTTTGGCCATCATTGGTTATTGACCACGGAATAGGCGGAACTGAGGACGGCGATGGCCCGGCTCAGACTGAGGTGGACATCCGCTGCGGGATCGCGGAGGGTCAGCGTCACCGACACGCCGCTGGCGGTGCTCGCGCTCGATCCTCCCGGAAGTGCGCTGAAAACGCCGCTGGCATTGACCGCCAGCACCTGCGCCGACGGCCAGTTCGGTGTGCTCTGGGTCAATTGCCCGTTGCTAAAGGCAAAGCCATAGCTACCGGAACAGGCGCTCGCAACGGCGGCACTGGCTGGCGCAACGCAGCGTGTGAAAGAGAGGCTCGCCCCGCCATTAGGGATGTTTAATGTCCCCGGCTGGGCATTATGCAACTCTCGCGTCATGACCGTCAGTGCCATCCCCCCCTGACTGGCCAGTTCGCCAGCGGCACGATTGGTCTGGTAGGTTTGCACCGAGCGCACGATGAGCGCCGTCGCGCCCACGGACAAAATGCCGAGGATGACGATGGCCACAATCAGCTCGATGAGGGTGAGGCCGCCCTGGGCAAACGCTGCGGCAATAACGGGGCCTGCGGATTGCGGCATTTTATCATTACCCATGGGCTAACCTCCCGCCTGCGTACCGTTACCGTTGCCGTTGCCGTTGCCGTTGCCAGGGATCGTGGCACTACCAAAATTATATTTCGTGCGCCACGCCCCCAGGGTGATATCCGCACCGCTGGGGCCGGTCACCCGAACGGTCAGGTATTCTGCCGTGGCCCCGCTTAATGTAGAAGCACTGCAGGCGACGACGACATCATCATCATTTTGGCTATATGCGGTATTGCACGAGTTAGTGCAATTGCAGTTAGAGAAAGGCTGTGCGTACGAGGCCGTCATGGCGGTTTCCAGTGTACCTTGGGCGATGGCCGTGGCCTGCGCCGTCGGCACCGGATTGGTGCCGAAGCGGCCGTACCAGACCACGGGGATGAGGAGTGCAGCCAAAAAGCCCAGCAGGACCATGGCGATCACCAGTTCGATGAGGGTAACGCCCTGATCTTCCGCCTTCGCCCCCAACGCCGCAGTACTCATGCGCACGATCCGGCATAGGCCAATCCGGTGGGAGAGATGCACACCACGCGGCTTTCACCGCCACCGTCGATGAGAGTGATGGGGCTGGTTTGGGTGGCACTGGCCACGCTGCCGGTAGCACTGGTAAAGATAAGGGTAGCGCTGCCCTGGGCGCTGGCCGGGATGGTGATGGGGTAGCCCTTGCCGCCAGGGGCCGGGAGGTTTTGCCCGGCACTGTTTTGCACCGTCACACTACTCCCCTGAACACTCAGGATAATGTTGCCACTGCCCAGCAAGGCTGACTGCCGCGCATATTGTGCCGCGGCAATGACATCTCCCTGCGCAGCATTGGCACTGTAGCCGCCTATCCCCATGAAGCGCGGCAAAATCAGCACCGCCAGGATACCGGCTATGATCAGGACGGCAATGACTTCAATGAGGGTGAAGCCGCGCTCGCTCATTTGCCTGTCCTTGTCCATATAACGGACAAGCCAGGGAACGGAGGCTCCCTGGCTTGCTACCCTCCTGTTGCCGGTGAACGGATATTAGGAGCAGTCGGAGGAGTTCGTCGCTACAGTAGGCGCCGATCCGGCCCCCACAGAACTGGTGGCCGCCGTATACACCACGTTGCAGCTAGCGGAGTTGCCGGCCGAGGTGGGCCAGAACGTCGCTGCCGCCGTGGTGGCACTCACACCGAAATTGGTGGTGTCCTGGAGCATGGTGGAGATGCTGGCACCTGTGGGATAGCCAAATGCCAAGGCCACCGTGCCATTAGTGCCAGCCCCAGGAACGGAAATGGTGCCGCTGGACCCCGTCTGGACAGGCGTGCTGACCAACGCCTTGCTGTAGGCAAGCGCCGCCGCGGCTTGCAGAGAACCGGAAACGCCCTGCAGCACGCTGCGCCGTGCATCGTTCTGCAGATTGACAAAACGCGGAATGGCAAAAGCGGCGAGAATGCCGAGAATGACGATAACCACGATGAGTTCGATCAGGGTGAAACCCTGTTCACTGGAATGCTTTTGCATGACGCCCCCTTGGAGTCTGCGACGTAACATTTTTGTTTACACCCTATAACAGAGTCTCATGGTATCACCCTCCGAAAATAGAGTCCATATGCCATGACCAGTTTTATTTGGGTGTTTTTAACGATCCGGCTACTGCTTGACCATTTTCACCATGTCCCACATCGGCAGGTAAATACCGGCGGCGAGAATGAACACCAGGCCGCCCATGATCACCACCATGATCGGTTCGATACGTGCAGCAAGGCTGTCCACCTTTTTTTCCACCTCACGCTCATAATAGTCCGCCACCTCGCCCATCATCTCGTCCAGCCCGCCCGTTTCCTCGCCGACCTTGAGCATTTGCAGGACCAGGGGCGGGAAAAGCCCGGTGGCGGTGGCGCTGCTGTGCAGACTTTCGCCACGTAGAATGGCTCTGGGGAGCGCATCCAGGCGACTCTCTATGAAGCGGTTGTGAACGGCGCCGACGACTAGTTCCATGCCCTTCAGGATCGGCACGCCGGCGCCGGAAACAAGCTGCAGGGTTCGGCCGAAGCGGGCCATGGCGTCTTCGAGGATCAGCGGGCCGAAAATAGGGGTGCGCAAAAGGAAACGATCCCAGAGCCAGCGACCGTGTGGTTGGCGGAGGAAGAAGCGAAAACCATAAGTGGCGGCGACGGCGACCATGAGGATCAGCCACCACCAGGCGACCGTGAAGTTGCTGAAGGCGATGAGCATACGGGTAAAAATGGGCAGAGTGATATGGGCATTGGCGAACAGCTTGGCAAAAGCGGGAATGACCATGATGTTGAGGATGACCATGGCGACACTCAAAGCGATGGCCACAAAAAGCGGGTAACGAAAAGCCTGGCGAACACGGGCGAGGGTAATGTCCTCCCGTTCAAGATAACCGGACAGTTGCAGCAATACCTTGTCGAGATTACCGGTGGTCTCACCGACTTCTACCAAGCGAAGATACAGGGGCTGGAAGACTTTGGGGTAAGCGGCCAAGGCGACGGAGAGCGGCTGACCGTCGCCGAGGGTACGCCGTACCTGGAGAAGTATTTCGCCGAGGCGGGTCTGTGGACCATGGCTGCTGATCAGGCCTTCTATAGCATTGAGTACCGGAATGCCCGCGTGCAATAGGGCGTAAAGCTGGCGGGAAAAAAGGGCGAGATCGGCGCGACTGATGGGACGTCTGTTGAGTCGACTCCACAACTGTTCGATACGCACACCTTCGCGCAACTCTTCCACGGTGATGGGGATGAGCTGGTTACTGCGCAAGGTCTGTGCGACCATCGCACCTTCTCCAGCATCCATGATGCCCTCGCGGAGCTGTCCGTGGTCATCGCGGGCACGATAGCGGAAACGCGCCATCAGTCCTCCTCCGCGTCGCTGGTCACCCGCACCATTTCTGCCAGGGTGGTAATGCCCTCCCAAACCAGGCGCATGGCCTCTTCACGCAATAAAGTAAACTGTTGTTGCTGGTTGGCGGCATCAAGAAGCGCTGCGCGACTATTGCCGAGAATGGCGGCGCGGAGTAATGGATCCATGCGGATCAGCTCGAAAACCGGTTGCCGACCGCGATATCCGGTGAAGTTGCAGGTATTGCAGCCCTTGCCGCAAAAGAAGGTGACAAAGTCGGGAGGCACGCCGAGCCGGGCGGCAAAAACCGCACGTTCTGCGGGGCTGACATCCTTGTCCTCGGTCTTGCAGGACGGGCAGATACGACGCACCAGGCGTTGCGCCATGACCCCGAGCACCGCCGACCCGATCAGAAAGGGTTCCACCTCGAGTTCCTGTAGTCGTGGAAAGGCGCCCACGGCGTCATTGGTATGGAGTGTAGCCAGTACCAGATGGCCGGTCAGGGCGGCGCGCGCGGCGATTTCTGCGGTTTCGTGGTCTCGGATCTCGCCCACCATGATGACATCCGGGTCCTGGCGCAGGATAGTGCGCAGCACCCGCGCAAAATCAAGCCCGATACGGGGATGCACCTGTACCTGGCTGATGCCCTGAAGACGATATTCCACGGGATCTTCCACGGTGAAAATCTTGCGCTCTACGGTATTGATCTCATTCAGTGCCGCGTATAGCGTCGTCGACTTACCCGATCCGGTGGGTCCGGTTACCAAAAACAACCCATGGGGACGGTGCATGATGTTCTGCAGGCTGACCTCGACGTTGCCGGGCATCCCGAGCTCATTAAAATGCAGCAGTGCCGTTTGCTGATCCAGCAGGCGCAAAACCACACTTTCCCCGTCCTGGACGGGCATGGTGGCCATGCGTACGTCATAGGCCTTGCCTTCCAGCGCGAGATGCATGCGTCCATCCTGAGGAAGGCGACGTTCAGCGATATCCAGATTCGTCATAACCTTGAGTTTGGAAACAATCAACGGCGTCAAGCGGCTGTCCAGACGCAGGTGCTCACGCAGGACCCCGTCCACGCGCAGGCGCACCCGCAAGCCTGATTCTTCCGGCTCAAAATGGATATCAGAGGCTTGCAGACGGGCGGCATCCGTAAAGACGGCATTGAGCAGGCGTACCACGGGCGCATCTTCGGCGCTGCTTTCCAGCAAGGGCGGTGGGGCTGAAGTATTTACCGTGTCACCCAGCGCGTCCCGCAGTTCAGCGCTTTTGCTGACCGCGCCGTACAACTGAGGTAGAACGCGCAGCAACTCCGTTTCGGAAATCAGCGCCAGCTTCACGGGTTTGCCCATGGCACGGGAAATGGCGTCCAAAGCCGGTAAATCGGTGGGGTCGGCCATACCCACCACGTAGCGCTCACCCTGGTCCCGCAGTGGTATGGCCCGATAGCGCCGCGCCAAAGATTCGGGAAGTCGCGACACCAACTGCGGATCCAATGCCTGCCGGGATAAATCGATGCGCTCCAGATGCAGTTGTCTGGCGAGAAAGTTCAACAGGTCTTCTTCGGTCACCAAGTGTTGGGCGATGAGTTCCTGCCCGAGCTTGCGTCCGCTTCCCCGCTGCTGGGTGAGCGCCATATCCAGTTGCGCGGCGGTGATGATGCCGTTCTGAACCAGAAGATCACCCAAACGAATTTTTTGTAAACGAGATGCCATAGTCGGATGGTCCTCCAAACACTATATTTGGCCAACATGATGGATCGGCCTTCGTCAAAACGGACGTCGTCGTTGCCATTTGCGCAACACCCGTGTCCGTCGGACGCATTCTATGAACCTTCGTTTCCCCCGCTCATGACATGATCCAGCCACTGGCTGGAAATCCTTTCCAGCAGGCGATTCTGACTCTGGCGGGCGGTGAGGTTGTCCAGATCCACCCAGGCCAGGGGCTGATCCTGCTGGGCGCAGGAAAATACCGCCTTGGTGCGCTGTCCCGTTTCCGGATCGATCTGCCATTGCAGACACTGGGCGCAGACGCCTTTGAGCATGCACTGCATGGGACTGCCCACCGTCGCCGTAGCCTCCAGATCGGCCCGGAAATAGGGCTGTAGCTCCCCCTGGAGGGCCTGCTGAAAGGCCTTGAGCAGGCCGGTGGAGCCCATGACCATCAGGCGATCCACGCTGTTCAGGGCGATCTCCGTCGCATAGGCCTTTTGCCCCGGCAACTCCCCGGCCCCATAGGCGCGCAGCAAGGCCACCATGTCACTGGCCTCGACACTGAGGTCCTGCTGGCGGTGGGCTTCGATCAACGGGCCGCTGCCCGTACACCAGATGATCTGATCTGCGGCTTCTTCCAGCTCCGCCTGGTTATCCAGTTCGCTGGCTTTGCCCAACGCCGCCACATAGAGCACGCGGTTGCCCGCCGCCCGCAAGGCCGGGCCGATATCCAGCATCACCGCCGCACCCCAGCGTCCGGCGACCACCAGAATCGTTTTACCCGTGGGGATGTCGGTGGGTGCGCCGGTCGGTCCCATGAGAATCAGGGGATCACCCGGCTGTAAACGTCCCACCAGACGCGGTCCGGTGCCCCACTGCAGGATCAGGAGGCGCACCGCGTCGCCTTCCACCCCCGCGCCGCTGACCGTCAGCACCGGTATCTGTAAGCGGGTGCCGTCCACGATCGGGCTGTGACTCTCATAGGTCTGCAAGCGGAAAAACTGTCCCGGCCGGAAATTGCGAGCCGCCAGCGGGGCTTCCACCCACATCTCGGTGACGGCGGGGTTGCTGCGATCCATGCGCAGTACCCGCATGCTCAACAGATGCTGCAACCGTTGCTGAAAGCCTTGCACATCCGGATCGACGGTGGTATCCAGTGTCCCCAGGCTCTGCATGACCTGAGGGTAGGTCGCCTTGGCCGAGGCGATGGCCTTGACCACGCTGCCATGAAACACCGGATGGGTGTCCCCGATAAAGCTGATCCGATGTCCTTGCGCATCACCGTAGGAAGTAAAGGGACCGGCCTCGGGGGCCTTGCAGTGCTCGGCCACCTGCACCGCTTGCAACGGCCCGTTGTCGTGGGCCACATGGGTCAGGAAGTGATCCCCATCCAGTTGGAAAGTCCCCGGATATTCCCTTTCATAGATGGTGTTGGGGACGGTGCCGGCGGCAATGAAGACGGCTCGCGCGGGAAGCCGCACCTCCTGATCGCTGGCCAGCCAGCGCCCTTCCACCTCGCGCATCCGGCGGAAGACCATGTGCGCGATATGTCCATAGCTATCCAGTTCTGCCCGGAGAGGATCGAGACCCTCACCATAATAGATCCCTTCTTCCATGGCCTTGATAAGTTCTTCATGGTTGCGGGTATAGGCGGGTGCCTGCTGCATCCCCTTCCGGTATGCCAGGGTGACGCCGCCCCAGGACTGGATCAGCGGCACGAAATTGGGCGATTCGTTCTCTGCTGCGGCGCGCTCGCGCTCGGCACGCACGGCGCGCCCGTGGGTCAGGAACTCGTCGAGAATCCCGGCATCCTCGGCGGAGAGTCCGGCGCGAAGTTTTTCTTCTCCGGAATGCGTCACCATCGCTTCGTAGCGCGCCAGCACCTTCTCTACCTGCCGCACATAATAGGCCTGTACCTCGGTGGCGGTATCCACCGCCGTGAGGCCACCGCCAATCACCACCGCCGGCAGGCGCACCTGCAGATTGGCGAGACTGGACCGCTTGCCCGCTCCGGTGAGCTGCAGGGCCATGAGGAAGTCGCTGGCCTGCCGCATACCCCGCGCCAGACTCTCGCCCATGGGCACCACCCGCGGCAGCCCCGCGCCGGTAGCGATGCAGACATGATCAAAACCCAGTTCCCAGGCGTTTTCGAGGGTGATGGTACCGCCCAGCCGCACGCCGCCGAAAATCTGGAAATTCGAGCGCCGTGCCAGGGTCAGGTAGATCAGCTTGAGAAAATTCTTGTCCCAGCGCACGGTAATGCCATATTCGGCCACGCCGCCAAACCCGAGCAGAATGCGTTCGTCGAGGTCCTCCTGGAGACGGCTCCAGTCGCGGATGGGCTGCTCCAACCACTGCCGGGGCAGGGGTTCGACTTTCAGACCATCGATACCGACCACCGCACAGCCTTCCTGCAGGAGATGATGGGCCATGGTGAAGCCTGCCGGGCCCATGCCCGCCACCAGTACCTTGCGCCCGTTGTAGGGCTGCGCCAGATATTGCACGGCGCGCAATGGGTTCCAGCGGGTCAGCAGATCGTAGAGCTCCACTCCCCAGGGAAGATTCAGCACATCCGTGAGGATCCGCGTTTCAATCTGCGGGATGTTCACCGGATCCTGCTTCTGGTAGACGCAGGCCTTCATACAGTCATTGCAGATGCGGTGTCCCGTGGCGGGAACCATGGGATTGTCCACCATCGCCATGGCCAGGGCGGCGATATGGAATCCGTCCCGCTTCAGCACCTGCATCTCGGAGATTTTTTCTTCCAGGGGACAGCCCGTCAGGGTGACGCCCAAGGGGTCCACCTTGAGACCTAGTTCGGGCACGCCCTTTTTCTCCGGAAAGCCCTTGGAACAAAAATCACCTTCGTGATCATGGCAGTATAAACAATAATGGACTTCATTTTGGACGCTGCGGGCGTCCATGCGCAGGTCGGTCAGATGAAAGCTGTCGCGGCGCCGCAGGGTGCCGTCCGGGGCCACGAAGGGCGCACCGGGAAGATCCTCCCGGCGTTTCAAGGGTACCAGTGCCTCGTGGTCCACTCGTTGGGGCAGGCGGAAACTGGACCAGCCCCGCACCGCCAGGGCGGCCTGCGGATCACTCAGGATGCGGGCACACCACCGGGTCAGACGGTCGATGGCCGCGGCATGAGCCGCTTCATCCCCGAGCCATGCTTCACCCAGGCGGGCGATGGCCCATTCGCGATCTTCCAGCGGCCAGCCGCGCTGCTGGATTTCGCTGTCCAGCCACTGATCCAGATCGGCAAAGGATTCCGGGAATTCACCCCGGTAACGGCGCGCGCGGCGCAACACGAAATGCTTTTTGAACTCCATGACGACATCATGGCTGCGGGTCCGGGCCTGCAACACCGCCACTTCCGGCTCCAGGTGGAAGAGTTGCGCGACAAATAATTCCAGGTGCGGCGCAAGCCGCAGCAAAAACTCGCTCTGGGCTTTATCCGCAGGCTGCGCTCCGGCGGCACGATATACCCGCAGGCCTTCCACCAGGGTCTGGTCTTTTTCCGCCAGGACACGAAGAAATTTCCCATCCAGCCGCGCGAGCCCTTCAGAAGTAAAAAGTTCTTTATATTCGAAGTTTAGTAAATTAAGCACTATAATCTCCCGAGTCATACCAGCGACTGCGCTGCGACAGTATTCATGAAACGGTCATATTCTGCTGGCAATATGGGATTCTGTCATCTTTTCAGGATGGCCGCATGGAAATATCATCCGCTGGCCCATATCCCTGCGCTTTGGTCAGGAGGCCGCCACGTTATCCCGCATGGCCCTCACCGCCCGCCCCAGATCCTCCTGAAATCGGTGGCTATACTCATGCAGTTGCCCGAGTAGCCGATGCAGTTCCTCGCGCGTTCCGCTTTGCCGTACCCGAAGGATTTCCTGCCCCAGGGCATGCACCGCTTCGTGCTCGGCCAGCAAGGCCTCTACTCCGGGCAGTTCCGGCGCGTGGGCGTGCAGCCAGGCGGTGATCGGACAGGCAGCCAGATCCGTATGCTCGTAACCCCCATGATTCATCGCGGACTCTTCTGCCATATGCACCCATCCCAGATGATGGTACAGAGCCAGCAGCGGCGTGTCCGCATCCCCCGTACCGAGGACAAACGTGTGCACAAAATTAGCAACGGCCTCCGCTTCCAGCGGCCTGGCGATGGCGTATCCCTGGAGATAGTCGACCTCCATCTCGCGCAGCAGGGCGATGTGTTCTTCGGTTTCCACCCCTTCCACCGTGATGATGACATTCATGCCCATCCCCAGGTTGATGAGACTCTCGACAAAGATCAGGTCCTGGGGCTTGTTCAACAGCTCGCGGACGAAACCCTGATCGATTTTGATCTCGTCAATGGGCAGGTTTTTGAGCCGAAGGAGCGAGGCATACGCGCTCCCCACGTCATCCAGCGCAATCTTCACGCCCGCACTGCGCAGGCGTTGCAGATGTCCCAGTGCGACCTCCTGTTCGAGGATTTCCCCGATCTCCAGCACCTCCAGTACCAGGGATTCCGGGAATATATACGGCTGGGCGGCCAGGATGTCGAAGACCGTATCGGCAAATCCGGTACTGTCGAGCTCTTCCGGGGTGACGTTGACGCTGAGAAAGATGTCCAGTCCGATTCTCCGCCATTGCGCGAGTTGCCGCAGTCCCGTCTGCAATACGAAATGCCCCAGCGCCTGACGCTCCCGCACACCCAGGGACGGGAGGAATTGATCGGGGGAAACCTCCCGGTCATTCCGGCGCCAGCGGGCCAGGGCCTCGAGGCCCGCCACGCGGCCTGTCGTCAGGGCCACCAGAGGCTGGTAACGTAGCGTCACCTCTCCGGCGACCAAAGCCTGCAGAAAATCCTGGCGCAACATTTCATCGCCCATGGTGATGGTGCCGAGATCCTGGTGATAGAGCTGCACCCACCCTTCGCGCCCCCGCTCAGGGCGCGCCTTGGCTGCATACATGGCCTGATCGGCGTGCCGCAGGAGGAGATCGGCGTCCGCCGCCCCGTCAAAAGGATAGATAGTCAGTCCCAGACTCGCCTGGAGGCTGATCTCTTTCCCCTGGATCAGGAAAGGTTGCGCCATCGCAGTCTGCAGACGGGCCAGGACCTGATCCAGTTGATCCACACCGCGCAGGCCTTCCAGTAATAGCACAAACTCATCGCCGCCCAGGCGCGCCACGGTATCCGTCCGCCGCACCGCACCTTGCAGGCGGCGGGCCATTTCTTTCAGCAGGTCATCTCCGGCGGCATGGCCATTCCGGTCGTTGACCAGCTTGAAGGCATCCAGGTCGAGAAAACCCACCGCCAAGAGCTGCTCCTGGCGGTCGGCACGGGCTAAAGCCTGGTCAAATACCAGCCGCAGGGCTTCGCGATTGGGCAGACCGGTCAGAATATCGTGGGTAGCCTGGGTGGCCAGGGTTTGCGCGAACGCCTCACGTTGCTCGCTCCATCGGCGATCCAGGAAAACGATTTGTCTATAAGCGGCCAGGCCTGACCCCAACATGATGATCAGAAAGAGCAGTGGAAATTCGACCTGCCGCCGCCACCAGGCGGCCAGCCACCAACTCCTGGGGATAGAAATGAAAGCAGTCAAAGGATAATGATTTAGACGTGTAAAGGCCCCAACCCGATAGGTCTGTCCCACCGTAACGAAGCCTGCATAATGTCCCTGCCGTGCCTGGGGGTTACTCTCCAGGGCGTGCCGCAGAGCTCCCGTGGGAGGCAGGTGGGATAGCATCCCGGCGAGATTACCCAAGGTTAGGGGCCAGCGCCCCTCGATATAAAAGTCATTCCGTATCAGGCCGACGGCGGTCCCGGGTCGCAGAGGCGACAGGCGCAGGAAGTCTTCGATGTCGCGAAAGCGCAATGGGGTAGCCACGACAAACAAGGGTTTTCCAGCCGGGGAAAATACCGTATGACTCAGACGAATGAACCAGTGACCTCGCAATGGCCCCTGGAGCGGGTGGTAGATCCGCATGCCATGTGTCTGTAAGGCTTTCTGAAAACCAGGCCAGATGGCCGGATCGTTACGAAAGTCCGGTAGCGGTTCCCCCGCCGGTACGGCTGTGGAGGCGATGACTTGTCCACTCAGCGCTATAAGATTCGCGCTGGCGACCCCCGAAGTGGCCTTCTGGTAATCCAGCAGGAGTGTCCGGGCGCGGCGGGGGTGATGCAGCGCATCCGCCCGCTGTAATTGCATCCCCAAAAACCGGAGCCCCGAAGCATGACCGTCCAGCAGCCGCTGTGTGGTTTGCGCGACCATGTCGGATTCCATCATCAACTGACTCAGGCTGTCCCGTTGATAACTATGCCAGGAAAACCAGGCGTACGTGCTGGAAAAGGCCAATATCCCCAGAAGCGCCCCCAAAAAAACCAGACGCATGGCCCACCGATGGGGAGGGACGGTGATGGGACGGGTGAGAAATGCAGGAATTTTTAGGGTGACTTTCAAAATCGATTGTCCCTGCAATTCAGCCCATCATCTCATCAGATATCGAGTCGGGATACAAAGCGCGCATTCTCCTCGATAAAGCGCCGGCGCGGCTCCACAGCGTCGCCCATGAGCATGGAAAAGACTTCGTCGGCGGCGATGGCGTCTTCCACATCCACCCGCACCAGACGGCGGTTTTCGGCATTCATGGTGGTTTCCCAGAGCTGTTCCGGATTCATTTCACCGAGCCCCTTGTAGCGCTGAATCTCGACGCCACGGCGGGCATCCGCCAGAAGCCAGTCCATGGCGGTGCGGAAACGGCTGACGGCAAGCCCTCGTTCGCCCCTTTCCATACGCGCACCCACGCCGATTTTGCCCTCGATCTGCCGCGCATAGTCCGCCAGATGCCGATATTCGCCACCGGCAAAAAAATCCTGATCGAAGAAACGCAGTTCCAGGCTGCCATGATGTTCGCGGCGCACCACCAGGCGCAGGGCCTCCGCTTCACCCACCCGCTCCACCGTGTAATGTTCGGCGGGCAGGGCATTCACTTCCAACGCCGCGCGGAGCTGCCGCGCGAAATCGTCCCAGGTGGCACTATCCGCCGACTGCGCAGCGATGGGTGGTAACGTGGCCAAGGCCCAGAGCAGCGTACCGGGATAGCGCCGTTCCAGGCGCTGCACCAGTGCCTCGATATTCTGGTATTGACGCATCATGCCGGCCAGTTGCTCGCCCGTTACCGGCTCGGCATCCGCCGCAGGACGGAATTGCGCGCCCTGCATGGCAATTTCACGCAGATAGGCGGCCAGTTCGGCGTCGTCCTTGAGGTAGCGTTCCTCCTTGCCCTTCTTGACCTTGTAAAGGGGCGGCTGGGCGATGTAAATGTGGCCGCGCGCCACCAGATCTGGCATCTGCCGGTAGAAAAAGGTCAGCAACAGGGTACGAATATGGCTGCCGTCCACGTCCGCGTCCGTCATGATGATGACCCGGTGATAACGCAGCTTGGCCACATCAAAATCCTCGACACCGATACCGGTACCCAGCGCGGTAATCAGGGTGCCAATTTCGTCGGACGAAAGCATCCGGTCGAAACGCGCCCGTTCCACGTTGAGGATTTTGCCCTTCAGGGGAAGGATGGCCTGATGCCGGCGATCCCGGCCCTGTTTGGCAGAGCCGCCTGCGGAATCGCCCTCCACCAGATAGATTTCGCACTGGGCCGGGTCTTTCTCCTGACAGTCGGCCAGCTTGCCGGGAAGGTTGGCGATGTCCAGCGCGCCCTTGCGGCGGGTCAGTTCCCGTGCCCGTCGGGCGGCTTCCCGCGCCCGCGCCGCTTCGACGATCTTGGCGGCGATGGCCTGCGCCTCTTTGGGGTGCTCATCCAGAAACATGGTCAGCGCCTCGGACATGGAGGACTCGACTATCGGCTTGACCTCGCTGGAAACCAGTTTTTCCTTGGTCTGTGAAGAAAATTTAGGGTCCGGTACCTTGACGGAAAGCACTGCTGTCAGTCCTTCACGTGCATCTTCGCCACTCACCGTAACCTTGGCCTTGGCGAGGATGCCTTCCCGTTCCATATACTGGTTCAAGGTACGGGTCAGGGCACCGCGAAAGCCCGCCAAATGGGTGCCGCCATCGGCCTGGGGGATATTGTTGGTGAAGCAGAGCACCGCCTCGTTATAGCCTTCGTTCCATTGCAGGGCCGCTTCGACGACAATGCCGTCGCGCTCGCCGGTGAGCGTGATCACACTGGGATGAATGGCGGTTTTGCTGCGGTTGAGATGCTCTACGAAAGCGCGGATACCGCCTTCATAATGAAAGATTTCTTCCCGGCTGGCGCGCTCATCCAGCAGGGTGATATGTACGCCGGAATTGAGAAAGGCCAATTCGCGCAAGCGCTTTGCGATGATCTCGAAGTGAAAATGGGTATCGGCAAAAACCTGGGGCGAGGGTTTGAAGCGGATGGTACTGCCGTGTTTGCGTGATGCATCGCCGCGGGCGATGGGTGCCTGGGGTTCGCCGTCGTGATACTCCTGGGTCCAGACATAGCCGTCGCGGAAGATACGCAATTGCAGCGTTTCCGAAAGGGCGTTGACCACCGAGACACCAACCCCGTGCAGGCCGCCGGAAACCTTGTAGGCGTTGTCATCGAACTTACCGCCTGCATGCAGCACGGTCATGATGACTTCGGCTGCGGACTTACCCTCCCCGGCGTGCATGTCCACCGGTATACCACGACCGTTATCGCTGACGCTGACAGATTCATCCTCATGGATGGTCACGATGATGGTGTCGCAATACCCGCCGAGCGCCTCGTCGATAGCGTTATCCACTACTTCGAAGACCATGTGGTGCAATCCGCTGCCGTCATCGGTATCGCCGATATACATGCCGGGGCGTTTGCGTACCGCTTCCAGACCTTTCAACACCTGGATACTGGAAGAATCGTATGTTTCCATCATGATGCCGTTTCCTTCTCAAGCTGGCCTGCTGCCAGACAAAAATGACTGCCGCCTACCGTCGCCGGAATCTGCCGGGCGGTGGTGACGGCAGCAAAGATCTGCACACCCAGCAGATCGAGTTCGTTGACCCACCAATCCCGTGCCGAAGCGTCCAACTCCGCCGCGAAATCGTCGATCAGTATGGTCGGCAGAGGCAACCCGGCCCGCTTCAGGATTTTCACCTGCGCCAGACGATAGGCCAGACCCAACACCCGCAACTGGCCCCGCGAAAGAATATCCGGTGCCGGTTTGCCGCGTATCCGAAATGCCAGATTGGCGCGATGCGGGCCGCTGTGGGTATAACCCGCCTCGCGATCCTGTTCGTGATCCCGCAGCAAGCAGTCGCCCAGCGCCATGCCTTCCTTCCAACCGCTGTGCAAATGCAGACTGAGCCCGGTCAATGATCCGGACCAGCGTTCCCAGAGAGTCACGACTTCGGGCTGCACCGCGGCGAGATGGGCCTGCCGCCGCTGCTGGATGTCTTCGCCGGCGACGATGACAGCGTCGTCCCAAGGTTGCCGACCATGATTATGATCGCTTTTCAGCCAGGCATTGCGTTGCAGCAACGCCCGCCGGTATTGGCGAAATACCGTGCCATAATACCGGTCTGCGTAATAAATGCCCCAGTCCAGCACGCGCCGGCGGTCCTCCGCTGTCCCCGAGACAAAGTGGCTGTTGTCATCGTGCAGGCTTTGCAGAGGCAAAATATCCAGCAGCTGCCAGGCAGAGCCGAGCGGCTCCCCATCATAGCGTATTTCTCGTTCGTCGCCACGTCGGCGCAGGGCGAGGAAATGATCGGGGAGGTGCGCGCTGACCAGATAGGCGTCGTCTCCCTCCCGCTGGACATGGCGGAACCCGTGTCGCCAGGTCTGCCCCGTACCGAGCAGGTGGATGGCTTCCAACACCGAGCTCTTGCCCGCGCCGTTGGCGCCGATCAGCCAGTTCCACTGGTGGTCCGCTTTCAGGTCCAAGGTTTCTATGCAACGCACGGACTGGATATGCAGCGCCTCCAGGGACATCTCAAAGACGGACGGGCATGATGATATACAGGGGATTATTGCCGTCTACCGGGGTAAAAACGGCGCTGCTGTCGCTGTCCTTGACCCGCATCCGCAAACTTTCCTGGGGGAATATCTGGGTCGTATCCGTCAGATAGCGGCTGTTGAAAGCGATGTCCAGGGCGTCGCCCTGATACTCGACGGGAATCTGGATTTCGCCTTCCTCCTGCTCCTCATTGCGGCTGCGCAGGGTCATCTGGTCGTTTTCCAGATGTAGATGGGTGGTCGGATTACGGTCGCTGACCAGGACGTCGCTCTGCTGCAAGGCACTTTTGAAGGCCTGGCGGTCCAGTATGGCGAAGCGGGGGTGTCCCTGGGGGATGACCCGGCGGTAATCGGGATATTTGGCGTCGATGAGCTTGCAGGCGAACTGTTGTGTACCATCATTGAGCAGAAAGCTGGCATCCGACATTTCCAGGACGATGTCGCCGTCATCGAGAATCCGCAGCAGTTCGAGGACGGCTTTGCGCGGCAGAATGGCCTGGTAGCTTCCGCTTTCCAGGCTGCTGGCAAAAGGCAGGGTCATCATGGCCAGACGATGGCCATCGGTGGCTACGAGACGCAGTTCCTGACCTTCCACCTCGACGAGGACGCCGTTCAGAAAAAGCCTTGCGTCGTTCTGTGCCATGGTGTTGGCGACGACGGCGAGCGCTTCGCGAAAGGTTTTGGCATTGCCGTTGCCCTTACAGAGACTGCTGTGGGTACTGAGGTACGGAAATTGATCGGATGGCAATATGTGCAGGGTAAAGCGGCTCTTGGCGGCCTTCAAGAGCAGCTTTTCGCCGTCTTTATGAAATTCTATGGGGGTGTGTTCGGGTAATGCCCGGCAGATGTCATAGAGTTTGCGAGCGGGGACGGCGCAGGTGCCCGGCGCCTCTACCGGGTGATCCAGGTCGGCAGAAAGCTGGACTTCGAGATCGGTAGCGACGAAGCGGCAGTGTTGGCCTGCGGCTTCGATAAGGACATGGGCCAGGATCGGTTGTACCGGGCGTCGGTCGGCAATATTGGCCATGTTGGCCAGGATGGGGAGAAGATCTTCGCGATCTATGGTGATTTTCATCGGGGGGTGCTCCTACAATGCCAGGGCTGAGAAGGGATCGATGGCGTCTTTTTATAAAAATAATTTATATTTTTTCTTTTAACTACTAATACTATTAATGGGCACATGGCCTGTGGAAAGGTGTGGTAACGCATCGTCCGGTATGAAGTTTCCGGTTTTGGCTGGCGGTCGACAAGCTGTGGGTAAGTGGGTATATCCAGGGATAAAAAATTGTGCCATTTTTCATACAGGGATAGCACAGGTGTTATGCAGCGGCTTATCCACAGCTTATGCGGGTATCGGATCATGCGCCAAGAATCCGCAACAGGTTTCGGTAATCTTCGTCCATCTGAGCATCTTCCAGACGGAGTTTGTCGATCTGGCGGCAGGCATGGAGGACGGTGGTGTGGTCGCGTCCACCAAAGGCCTCGCCGATTTCCGGCAGACTGTGGTTGGTGAGTTCCTTGGTGAGGCACATGGCTACCTGCCGGGGACGGGCAATGTTGCGGCTGCGCCGCTTGGACTGCATATCGGAGCCGCGAATGTGAAAATACTCGGCTACGACTTTCTGGATGTTGTCGAGGCTGACCATGCGTTTCTGTACGTCGATCAGGTCGCGCAGGGCCTCGCGGGCGGTATCCAGGTTGTAAGGCTTGTGGGTGAAGTTGACATGGGCGACGACCCTGCGCAGCGCGCCTTCCAGTTCGCGGACATGGGAGCGGATTTTCTCGGCGATGAAGAAGGCCACTTCCTCCGGTAAATCGACACCGCTTTCTTCCGCCTTGCAAAGAACGATGGCCATGCGGGTTTCCAGATCGTGGGGCTGGATGGCGACCGTCAGTCCCCAGCCGAAGCGCGATTGCAGGCGCTCTTCCAGCCGGTCCACCTCTTTGGGATAGCGGTCGCAGGTGATGATGATCTGCCGGCCGCCGTCAAAGAGGGCGTTGAAGGTGTGGAAAAACTCTTCCTGGGTGCGATCCTTGCCCGCAAAAAACTGGATGTCGTCGATGAGCAGCGCGTCCAGCTTGCGGTAGCGCTGCTTGAAGTCGTTGATGGTGTTATGTTGCAGGGAGCGCACCATGTCCATGATGAAGCCTTCTGAACTCACGTAGAGCACCTTGGCGTCGGTATTGCGCTGGAGGATGGCGTTGCCCACCGCTTGCATGAGATGGGTTTTGCCCAGTCCGACGCCGCCATAGATATACAGGGGGTTGTAGGATTTTCCCGGATTTTCTACGACTTGTCGGGCAGCCGCTACAGCGAGTTGATTGGATTTGCCCTCGACGTAGGACTGAAAGGAAAATCCGGGGTTGAGCCGGTTGCCGTTGCGCGGCTCGGTGGTGGAAGGGGCGGACGGCGTCGCCGGTCCCGCCGGGACCGGCGACAGCCCCTGGTCGGGGCTGAGTTCCAGGCGCAGCAGCATCCCTGGCGCAAGCTCGGCAAGCACCGCTTCCAGCAGGTCCATCAGCCTTTCCCGCACCCACTCCATGACGAAGGTATTGGGTGCGAACAGGCGCAATTCGTTACCATGCAGCTCGCCACGAAGAGGGCGCAGCCAGGTGTTGAACTGCTGGGCGGTGGTCTGTTCTTGCAACTGCACGCACAGCGCTGCCCATAGGGCATCTCCATTGTGCAGCGCGGATGGCGCTGGATGACTGCTCATGCGTAACCTGGTCAGAGGGTCTGAAGGTGAACGGTGCTTTGCCCCGGCGCTGCCAAGTGCAGTGGCACGCGGCAGCAGAGGGGACTCGCTTCCCGCAACGGGAAGGGCGTTTCACCATAATTCTCCGTCCGTGGAGTATATCCAGTTGCAGCGGTACATGCCAGCACGTCGCTATGGCCGACGGATTTTCGGCGGCGCGGCGGTTTCCTGGTAAATTAGAGACAGAATGCTCCTGAAAAATAATACGTACATTTATTTTTTGTATTGTAAAACATCTACATTAACATTTGTTTTATATTGACTTTTATTTATTAAAACGCGATTTATATCTGCAGTATGACAGTTATCATGTCCCTTGTGTTTTCAGGTGGGTATGACTTTTATGACATAGACAAATTACTGTTAAATAGAATATAGTGCTTTAATGAAAGGCGGTTGCGGGTGAACTGGTGTCCGATGCGGGCGGGGTGAGAGGCGGGCGTCGACGATGATGGGCGCGGTAGTGATCACCGGGGCGGGTAGCGGCATTGGCCGGGCGCTGGCGCTGGCCTATGCGGAGCCGGGGCGAGTGGTCCTGCTCCTCGGGCGTCGCCGGACGGCTTTGCAGGAAACGGCCGTTCAGGTGTGCGCGCGGGGTGCGCGGGCGGAGTTGCAAACGGTCGATGTCTGCGACGGCGCCGCCCTCGACCGGATTGCAGCGGATTTTGCCAGAGACTTCGGACCCGTCGCCGTGCTGATCGCCAACGCGGGCATCAGTCACGGCACGCTGACGGCGGAACCGGCGGATCGCACCGTTTTCGCTGAAATCGTGGCCACCAATCTGATCGGAGTAGAGACGACCTGCGGCGCCTTCCTGCCCTATCTGGCGCCACAGGCGCGGATTGTGGGCATCGCCAGCGTCGCCGGTTTTCGCGGACTGCCGGGTGCGGCGGCGTATTCAGCGTCCAAGGCGGGAGCGATAGCCTACCTGGAGAGCCTGCGCCTGGAACTGCGAGATCGCGGCATCCGCGTGTGCAGCATCGCCCCCGGCTATGTGGCCACGCCCATGACCGCGGAAAATCACTACCCGATGCCCTGGTTGATGCCGGTGGACCAGGCTGCGGCGAAAATGCGGCGAGCCATCGACCGGGGTCGGCCATGGTGCGTTCTGCCTTGGCAGATGGCGGTGCTGGGCACCCTCCTGCGGCATCTGCCCATAGCCATCTATGACCCGATTTTTGCCAGGGTAGCGGGAAAACAGCGGAGGACGGGCGATGACGCGGCGGAATCCTGACCCACGTGGCGGTTGGAGCCGCCTTCTGGATGAAGAAAGTTTTCCACAAAGACGTTAAAACAGCAGTTAAGGGGATTTGTTGGGAATCATGTTTCATTAGTTTTTATATATTACTGTTATGCATGCAAATTATTTTTTGAATGGCCATTTTTCCCGGCGTGGGGATATCCTTGTCATGACGGAATCACTGCTACGGGCAAAGTATCCACAAAGTTATCCACAGGTTTTTGTACCAGACTAGAGCCCCGTAATGGTTGTTGGTGCATGCCCCTTTGATTTGGAGGATTCAACCCTGATGGAATCCCGTCATCCGGAAGCGGTGGGTCCTTTGCCCGTCGTTCTAACTATTGCCGGCTCCGATCCCAGTGCGGGTGCGGGCTTGCAGGCCGACCTGCTGACCCTGGCCAGCCTGGGGGTGCATGGCTGCACGGCGGTCACCGCGCTGACCGTTCAGGATTCGGTGAATGTCCGCGGCTACACGCCGGTCGATCCGCGGGATACCATAGCCCAGGCCCGTGCCGTGCTGGAGGACATGTCCGTACAGGTCATCAAGATTGGGATGCTGGGCAGCGCGGCTATGGTGGCGGCGGTGAGCGCGCTGTTGGCGGACCATTCGCAGATTCCCGTGGTACTGGACCCAGTGCTGGCGGCCGGAGGCGGCGCCGCCCTGGCCGGGGCCGGATTGCGCGAAGCCCTGGTGGCACAATTGCTGCCCCGAGTGACCGCCATGACGCCCAATGGCCCGGAAGCGCTGGCCTTGTCGGGCGCCGACGATTTGCGGGCGGCGGGTGTTTGGCTCAACCGCTATGGAGCGGAGTGGGCGCTGATCAGCGGCGGGCACGGCGAGGAGCCGGAACTGGAGAACCTGCTGTTTCGGGGCGAGGTCTTGCGACGCACTTTCCGGCAGGCGCGCCTGCCCCACAGTTACCACGGTTCGGGATGTACCCTGGCGGCCGCGCTGGCGGCGGGTCTGGCACATGGTTTGACCATGGAGGACGCCGTGGCGCGGGCACTGGATTTTACCCATGCCTGTCTGGTCCATGCTTACCCGCTGGGGAAAGGGCAGTATTTTCCGGACCGGTTCTTTTGGGCGCGCAGGCATCGGGAGGGGGCCGGGTGGCCGGAGATAACCATTTGATTTCTGGGCTATATGCCATCACCGACGCGCATCTGATGCCGGAGCCGGTTTTCCTGGCGCGCGCCGAGGCGGCGCTGCGCGGGGGGGCGCGCATCCTGCAATACCGGGATAAGGGCGATGCCGTGACCGACGCGCGGCGACGGCGCATGCAGGCGGGCGCCTTGCGAGAACTATGTGCGCAGTACGACGCCCTGTTCGTCGTCAATGATGATCCCCGGCTGGCACAGGCTGTCGGCGCTCCCGCCCTGCATGTGGGGGCAGAAGATGCGCCCCCGGCGGCATTGCGTGCGCAATTCGGCCGCGCCATACTCATCGGGGTTTCCTGCTATGGATCGGTGCCGCAGGCGCAGGAGGCGGCGACGCGGGGGGCGGACTACGTGGCCTTCGGGTCCTTTTTCGCCTCTCCCAGCAAACCGCAGGCGCCGATGGTCAGTGTGGATGTCCTGACGGTGGCGCGCGCGATGATCGACCTGCCCATTGTCGCCATCGGCGGCATCACGGAGGCCAATGGGTCTGCCTTGATTGCGGCTGGTGCGGATGCCCTGGCGGTAATTTCCGGCGTTTTCGCCGCAGAGGATGTGGAAGGGGCGGCACGACGCCTTACCGCCCTGTTCAGTAACCGTAAGGAGTGATGATGACGCAGACTTCACACGCGCTGTTCCAGATGGCGCAACAGTGCATTCCGGGCGGGGTGAATTCACCGGTCCGGGCCTTTCGCGGTGTGGGCGGTGACCCGATTTTCATCGACCACGCCGAAGGACCCTTCGTCTGGGATGTGGAAGGCAAGCGCTATCTCGATTATGTGGGCTCCTGGGGACCGATGATTCACGGCCACGGCCATCCGGAGGTGCTGGCGGCGGTGCATGCGCAGGTGAACAAGGGGTTGAGCTTTGGTGCGCCCACCGCCATCGAGGTGGAGATGGCGGAACTGGTCTGCGCTCTGGTGCCGAGTATCGAATCGGTGCGCATGACGTCCAGTGGCACCGAGGCGGTGATGACCGCCATTCGTCTGGCGCGCGGTTACACCGGGCGCGACAGGATCATCAAATTCGAGGGCAATTATCACGGTCACAGCGACAGTCTGCTGGTAAAGGCCGGGTCCGGGGCGCTGACCCTGGGGCAGCCTTCCAGCGCCGGGGTTCCGCGCGAGGTCAGTCAGAATACCCTGGTGCTGCCGTATAACGACCTCCCGGCGGTGGAGGAAATGATGTCACAGTTCGGCTTCGATGTGGCCACCATCATTGTCGAGCCGGTGGCTGGCAATATGGGCTGCGTGCCGCCGGAGCCGGGCTTTCTGGAAGGGCTGCGCGCCGTTTGTGATCAATACGGGTGTATGCTGATCTTCGACGAGGTGATGACCGGATTCCGGGTGGCCGTGGGAGGCGCACAGGCGCTCTACGGGGTACGGCCCGACCTGACCACGCTGGGCAAGATCATCGGCGGCGGTCTGCCGGTGGGTGCCGTCGGCGGTCCACGGGAAGTGATGGAATATCTGGCACCCATCGGACCGGTATATCAGGCAGGGACACTATCTGGCAATCCGGTGGCCATGGCCGCCGGACTGGCGACCCTGCGGCTGCTGACGGTGCCGGGTTTCCATGAGCGCCTGGCGGCGCAGACGGCGGTGCTCTGCGACGGCCTGGCCGAGCGGGCGGAAGCCGCGGGCGTGCCGATGCAGATCAATTATGTGCCGGGCATGTTCGGCTGGTTCTTTGCGGAACAGCCGGTGCGCGGTTTTGATGCGGTGATGGCGGCCGACAGCCAACGCTACGCCCGCTTTTTCCACGGCCTGCTGGCGCGCGGGGTGTATCTCGCCCCCAGCGCCTATGAGGCGGGTTTCCTCTCGGCAGCCCATGGTGATACCGAGATCGCCGCCACCCTGGATGCCGCCGAGGCCGTTCTGGCCACTCTCAAGGAGGACGTATGAGCACCCTGTTCAGCCGCATCATCAACGGTGAAATCCCGGCGCAGAAAGTGCTGGAAGACGATCGTTATCTGGCCTTTCTCGATATCCGCCCGGTACGGCCGGGGCATACCCTGGTCATTCCCAAGGTGGAGCACGATTATATTTTTACGCTGGACGACGCAACCCTGGCGGGGCTTCTGCCCTTTGCCAAACGCGTCGTGCCGGCGCTGGAGCAGGTCACCGGCTGCAAGCGGGTCGGGATCATGGTGGCGGGGCTGGAAGTGCCCCATGCCCATGTGCATCTGATCCCGATGAACGCCATCCCGGACCTGAGTTTCGCTAACGCCAGAGATACCCCGGCGGCGGAGCTGGCGGCGATGGGGGATAGGATACGTGCGGCGTTGCGGGGTTAAGCGCGCAACGCATTTACACAGAGGGAGGGGGTACCGTTGCGACGGGGGAAAACGGCCCGGCAAGGGTTGTGGCTGGGCTTGGTGTCCTTGTGCATGATGGCCGCGGGCGCGTGGGCGCAGGCCGCCGGGACAGGCTGCCCGGTTGCCGTCGACATCAATCACGCCGATGCGGCCCGGCTGCGCTGCCTGCCGGGCATTGGCGAAAAACGGTCCGCCGCGATCATCGCTTTTCGGGAGGCGCATGGCCCCTTTCCCGGCCCCGCCTCCCTCGCTGCGGTGCTTGGTCCCAAGATGGCGCAGACGCTGCGCGCGAGGGTGGTGGTGACCCCGGTTTCGCGGTGAGCGCCGCCGTGCCGCCCTTGACAGAAAAAACCGCGCTGTTAAGGTGAATAACCCTTTCTTCTCCTGATCATCATCAGAGCCGCCGAGCCGATATGCCGCACTCCCTTCGCATTGGTACCCGTGCCAGCCCGCTGGCCGTCTGGCAGGCAGAGCACGTTCGCGCTGCCCTGTTGCGGCTTCACCCGGGGATGGCGGTCGAGATCATCACCATGACCACCAGCGGCGACGTTCTTCTGGAGGCACCCCTGCATGCGCTGGGCGGCAAGGGCCTCTTTGTCAAGGAAATCGAGGATGCCCTGCAGCAGCGGCGGGTGGATGTTGCCGTGCACTCCATGAAGGATGTGCCGGCGCTACAGCCGGATGGTCTGGAAATCGTCGCCATCATGGCCCGGGAGGATGTCCGGGATGCTTTCGTCAGCAATACCTTTCTGCATCCCGACGCCCTGCCGGTGGGTGCACGGGTGGGAAGCTCCAGCCTGCGGCGGCGGGCGCAATTACTGGAGCGCTACCCCCATTTGCGGGTCGATGACCTGCGCGGCAATGTCGCTACGCGCTTGCGTAGGCTGGACGAGGGGCATTATGACGCGATCATTCTCGCCGCTGCGGGCCTCAAGCGCCTTGGTTTGCCAGATCGCATCACCCATCTGCTGGACATCGACTGCTCTCTGCCGGCGGTGGGGCAAGGGGCCATAGGCATCGAGGCGCGCCGCGACGACGGGCGGACCCGGGAACTGCTGGCACCCCTGGCCGATGCCGATACCCAGAACTGCGTGCTGGCGGAACGCAGCATGAATCGGGTGCTGGGCGGGGATTGCCAGCTCCCGGTGGCGGCGCTCGCCCGATGGCAGGGCCCGCAGATGCTCCTGCGCGGGCTGGTCGCCACCCCCGACGGGCGCCGGGTACTGCATGCCGAGGCGAGGGGCAGCGACCCCGTCGCCCTCGGCATGGCCGTCGCTGCGGCCTTGGTCGCGCAAGGGGCGGCAGAGATTATCGAGGATGTCCGGAACCCATGAACAGCACCATCCTGCGAGGCAAGGGCATCGTGGTTACCCGGCCGCGCGCGCAGGCCGGCGAGATGCTGACCTTGTTGGAGGCGCAAGGCGCGCGCGCCATACTGTTTCCCGCCGTAGAGATCGAGGCGCCGGAGAACTGGCAGTCCCTGGATGACGCCTTGCATCGGCTTGTGGCCTATGACTGGGTGATTTTTTCCAGCCGTAATGCCGTCGCCTTCGCCCTCAGTCGCCTGCAGAGCCGCAACCTGTCCTGGCCGGTGGGGCCGCGCATTGCGGCGGTGGGACGGGAGACCGCCAAGGCGTTGCGTGAGTTTGGTCTGCAGGTCGACCTGGTCCCCCGGCGTTTCAGCTCCGAGGGTTTGCTGGAAAGTCCAGAACTGCTGGACGTGCGTGGGCAGCGCATCGCGCTGTTTGCCGGTGATCAGGGCCGGGAGTTGCTGGAGAAGACCCTGGATGAGCGGGGAGCCATCACCGACCAGGTGCTCTGCTACCGGCGCCGGTTGCCCGGCACCAACCCGACGCCGTTGCTGCATGCCTGGGCGCGTGGCGAGCTGGATGCAGTCACCGTGACCAGCCCGGAGATCTTCAATAATTTCTATCAGATGGTGGGGGGGCTGGGGCAACGCTGGTTGAAAAACACGCCCATCATCGCCATCAGCCCCCTCACCGCTGAGGCCGTCACCACGGTCGGTCTGCCCGCCCCATGGATCGCCCCGGAGGCCAGTACGGCTGGCATGCTGGCGGCGCTGACGGTGTGGGCGCAAGGCCTGGCGCCTGCCCCATGAACCCGCTCGATCCGCCGTCTCGCCGCGATTTGTGTTCGTATTCCAACTGCTCAAGGACTGTTCTCACATGAACCTGTTCAATCCGTCGTCCGGTCACCAGCCTCGCCGCCTGCGCCGCCATCCGGCCATGCGCCGGATGTTGCGTGAACACCATCTGCGCGCCGCCGATTTCATTCTGCCGGTTTTTCTGGTGGAAGGCGAAGGCGTTCGCACGGAAATCTCTTCCATGCCCGGCGTCTTTCGCCATAGCATCGACTCCGCGCTGCAACTCTGTGCGGAGGCGGTGGCGCGGGGGGTCTCCGGGGTGCTGCTGTTTGGCGTCCTGGAAGAGCACTGCAAGGATGCCACCGGCTCCGCCTCCTGGGACGCGGAGGGGTTGGTGCAACGGGCGATTCGCGCCATCCGCAGCGGATATCCGCAATTGCTGATCATTGCCGACGCCTGCTTTTGCGAATACACCGCCCATGGCCATTGCGGTGTGCTGGATGCGGGCGGTGACCGGGACGATTACGCCACCCTGGAAAACCTGCAGCGGCAGGCCATTTCTTATGCGGAAGCGGGGGTGGATGTCGTCGCCCCTTCGGGCATGGTGGACGGCATGGTGATGGCGATCCGCGAGGCGTTGGACGCAGCGCGGCATCCGCAGGTCAGCATTCTGTCCTATGCGGTCAAATACGCCAGCGCTTTTTATGGACCTTTCCGCGATGCAGCCGACAGCGCGCCCCAGTTCGGGGACCGCAAAGGCTATCAGATGGACCCCGCCAACCGGCGTGAGGCCTTTCGCGAAATGGCGCTGGACATCCAGGAGGGCTGCGACATGGTGATGGTGAAGCCTGCCATGGCGTATCTGGATATCATCCGTGACCTCCGCGAGCGCTGCGACCTGCCGGTGCTGGCGTATCAGGTGTCCGGTGAATACAGCATGCTGCAGGCCGCCGCACGGGCCGGCTGGCTGGATCTGCAGAGCAGTGTCCTGGAGTCCCTGCTCGGCATCAAAAGGGCCGGGAGCGACGCCATCATCACCTATTATGCCCTCGCTGCAGCCGATTGGTTGGGATGAAGCCATAGGATTCTTCGCGCCGCTATCGGACGTTCTGTTCCGGATACGTTGGTTTGGCGCCGCCGCACCTGGCGGTATGATGCGCGTCCTGCGTTTGCGGCCGGAAGACCTCGATACCCTGTTCCCCTGGGTCTTGCTCTCCGTGGCCATCAATATGCTGGTCTGGCTGTTGCTGCTGGGCGGGCTGGATGGGTTGCCGCCGCAAAAAACGCCCGTCAGTTCGCTGGTGGAAATTTCCCTGATGCCGAGCCTGCTCCATCCCCGAATGACCTCCCCCGCGAGGCCCGCGCCGCGCGGTCCGGACGGCGATCTTCCCGTCAGCCGGGAGCGTGCGCCGGCAACGGTACCAGCGGCAGCGCGGGCAATCGCACTGAATGCCTATCTGAAGGACTGGGAAGGCCGGATCATGGCGTTGGCCCAGAAACGTCTCCTCGGAGGAAGTCATCCCGACGTACCTCAGGGGCGTGTCGTCGTCGCCGTCACCATCGCCCCCGACGGGCGGCTGCTGGCGATCGAGATGCAGCAGGGATCGCGGAATGCCGCGCTGGTACATGCCGTCGATACGATCATCCGCCAGGCGGCCCCCTTTCCACCCCTGCCCGCCATCTGGCAATCCCCACCCACGCCGCTGCGTATCGTGCGCACCTGGAGCTTCGAATAGGCAACCCGCGTGCTCAGGGCGTTGCCACCGGCGCATCCACGCGTTCCAAATCTTCCAGGCTTTTCTGCCGCGATTCCACCCCATAGATGAGGGTGGTGAACATGCCGAGCAGGGACACCAGGGCCATGACCAGCAGCACCAGCGGTATGCCCCAGCTTTTCTCCAAAATCGGAAACAACAGCGCCGAAACGAAGGCCCCCAGGCGGGAAAGTCCCGTTGCCAGCCCCGCCGCGCTGGCACGCAATTCCGTCGGAAAAATTTCTACGGCCAGCGCGAAAACCGTCACTCCCGGACCGATGCCCACCCCCAAGGAATAGACCGCGGCACCCCCATAAATCCCGGCAACCCAGCCATTCCAGGAGCACAGCGCGAACAGCGCCAGGCCGAGAGACATCATGCCGAACCCGGCGCTTTGCAGGGGGATCCGGCCCCAGCGGTCGAGGCGGGAGAGAATATAGAGAATGCCCAGGGCGGAGATCACCAGAAAGACGGCGTTGATGGCGGCGGCCATTCCGTTACTGCTGGCGAGGCCGTTGCTGCGCAACACCAGGGGAAAATACAGGCCAATGCCCAGGCCCACCACATCCAGACAGAACCAGGGGAAGATGCTGAGCAGCAGCCGACGCAACCAGACTTTACGCAGCAGCACCCGCCACGACTGGCGATGCCCCTGAAAAGTCGCCAACTGTGCGCCGAGTTCGGCGGGTGTGCTCTCGGGGGACAGCCGGGCCAGGGCCGCGCGGGCCGCGTCGGTATGCCCGTTTCGCGCCAGCCAGCGCGGTGACTCCGGCAGGCCGCGCCGCAACCAGAGCAGGGCAAGTGCGGGGACCACTGCACTCCCCAGCATCCAGCGCCAGGAGTCATCGCCAGTAAACAACAGGACCCAGCCGACGCCGGTGGAGAGCAGGGCGCCGACATACCAGGCCAGATTTACCCGGGCGAAACGATTTCCCCGATTGGCGGACTGGCTGTATTCCGCAACGATGGTGGCCACCAGCGGATAGTCGAGGCCGATGGCCAGCCCGGTCAGAAAGCGGCCCAGAAAAAGCACGGGGACATCCGGGCTGAGGGCGCTGACCAGGGCCCCGATGACGTAGAGGAATATGTTTGGGAACAGCAGCTTGCGGCGGCCGAACCGGTCGGTGAAGACGCCGCCCGCCAAGCCTCCCAGCAAAGACCCGAGTAACGCCATGGCCATGAGCGGCCCGGTCTCGGTCGCGTGCAGATGCCAGGCGCTGTGCAGGGGAAGGAGCACCACCGCCATGATGCTGAGGTCGTAGCCGTCGAGCAGCATTCCCAACATGGCGGCGCCCAAGGCGTGGCCGCGTTGCCTGTCGGCAACAGGCACGGAGGGAACGTTTGCGGTGGGCAGGCCACGTTGTCTGTTCATGAAAATCCCCTGCCAGGCCGGTCGAACGGAGGGACTAGCTTATGCCGTCGGGGTGCCATCGCTCAAGCCATTATCGCACGGCACCCCTGGATATCTTGCCCCGGCGCCCCAGGATACATACAATCACTGCGGTATCGACAGAGTAACGACCATAAAATTTCCGCCCGTGGACCATTTCAACCAACCTGAGGCCCGCAATGCATCGTAAAGGGATCATCCTCGCCGGCGGTTCCGGTACCCGACTCTATCCGCTGACCCAGACCGTCAGCAAGCAGCTCATGCCGGTCTATGACAAGCCCCTCATCTACTATCCCCTGGCAACCCTCATGCTGGCGGGCATCCGGGAGATGCTCGTCATCTCCACTCCCGATGATTTGCCGCGTTTCCGGCAGTTGCTGGGAGATGGAAGCCAATGGGGCCTGTCCTTCGCGTATGCGGAGCAGGCACGCCCGGAAGGGCTGGCCCAGGCTTTGCTGATTGCCGAGGACTTCCTCGCGGGGGCCCCTCTGCGCTGGTGCTCGGCGACAATGTCTTCTACGGTCACGAACTCAGCGAAACGCTACAGGCCGCCAACGCCCGCAATACTGGCGCCACCATCTTCGCCTACCATGTCGCCAATCCGCGTGCCTATGGCGTCGTCGAGTTCGATGCCGACCACCAGGCCGTCGGTCTCGAAGAAAAACCGGACGTTCCGCGCTCGTGCTACGCGGTAACCGGGCTGTATTTTTATGACGGAAGTGGCAGTCGGATGGCCCGGGAAATCCAGCCCTCGGCGCGCGGCGAACTGGAGATCACCGACCTCAACCGCCTCTACCTGCAGGAAAAACGTCTACAGGTGGAGGTGCTTGGTCGCGGTACGGCCTGGCTCGACACGGGCACCCACGCGGATCTGCTCAACGCCGGCCAATTCATCCGCACCTTGGAAGAACGCCAGGGACTCAAAGTCGCCTGCCCCGAAGAAATCGCCTACCGCATGGGCTACATCGACGGCGAAGCCCTCAGCCGCCTCGCCGCTCCGTTGCAGAAAAGCGGCTACGGCGACTATCTTTTGCGGGTTCTCAGCGAAGGGTGTCGGCCATGAAAGTCGAAGCCCTCACCATCCCCGGGGTTCTCCTCATCACCCCCAAGGTTTTCGGTGACGTCCGGGGATTTTTCATGGAAAGCTGGAACCGGCGCGCCTTCGCTGCGGCCGGGCTGGACCTCGACTTCGTGCAGGACAACCACAGCCGTTCCCAGCAGGGCGTCCTGCGCGGGCTGCATTATCAGATTCATCAGCCCCAGGGCAAACTGGTGCGTGTCGTGAGCGGTGCGGTTTTCGACGTGGCGGTGGATCTACGCCGTTCCTCGCCGCATTTCGGACGATGGGCTGGCGCCACACTCTCTGCCGAAAATCAGCAGATGCTCTGGGTACCTCCTGGTTTCGCCCACGGCTTTTACGTGCTTAGCGAGTCGGCGGACTTTCTCTACAAAACCACGGAGTTTTATGCCCCGGAAGCGGAGCGCTGCGTGATCTGGAACGACCCGGATATCGCCATCGACTGGCCCCTGGTGGATGGGAAGCCACCCCTGCTGGCCACCAAGGATGCCGCCGCGCTGCCTTTATCGGAGAGCGAGACTTTTCCGTGACGCCCCTGACGTGCGCCGGGCAGTCACCAACTCAAGGCGCCCGCCCGTAGCGGTCGTCGAAGCGCACGATATCATCCTCGCCCAGATACTCGCCGCTCTGTACCTCGATCATGACCAGATCGATGACGCCGGGGTTGAGCAGACGATGGGGGGTGCCGGCGGGGATATAGGTGGACTCGTTGGTCTGGACCAGATGTTCCGCGCTGCCGTTAACGATCTTGGCGGTGCCCGAGACTACGATCCAGTGTTCACTGCGGTGGTGATGCATCTGCAAAGAGAGCGCCGCACCCGCTTTGACCAGAATGCGCTTGATCTTGAAGCGGGAGCCCTCCTCCAGCACCGTGTAAGTACCCCAGGGCCGGTGGACGGTGCGGTGCAGATTGCCGGCGTCGTGGCCGCGGTGCTTGAGTTCGGCGACGATCTTTTTCACCTCCTGATCGCGGTCCTTGCGGGCGACGAGGAGCGCGTCGGGTGTATCCACCACGATCAGATCCTCCACGCCCAGCAGGGCGGTCAGGCGGTCCGCGCTATGGACGATGCAGTGTTGCGCATCCTCCAGCACACTCTCCCCCAGCACCCGGTTACCGCTGCCATCCTCGGGGATCAGGGCGCCGAAGGACGTCCATGAGCCGATGTCGCTCCAGCCGAAATCGCCGGGCACTACCGCCACCCGGTCGGCGTGCTCCATGACGGCATAATCCACGGAGATATCCGTCACTTGCGCGAATGCCGGCGCCAATTCACGGAAATCCGCCTCGCAGCGCCCCTCGGCCCAGGCGGTGCGGGTATCCTCGCCGACCTGCGGCTGATGGCGCGCAAGGGCGGATAAAAACGCATCCGCGCGGAAGCAGAACATGCCGCTATTCCAAGTATAATCCCCCTGGGCCAGAAAAGCCGCCGCCGTAGCCGCATCGGGCTTTTCGACAAAGCGGCGCACGGCAAAACCCAGTATCTCACCACTCCGGGTCAGGGCTTCCCCACCTTCGATGTAACCATAACCGGTCTCCGGCCAGGTGGGAGTGACACCGAAGGTCACCAGATAGCCTTCTTCGGCCAGACGCTGCGCCCGGGCGACCGCGGCGGCAAAGGCGGCCTGATCCTGCACCAGATGATCGGCGGGGAGTACCAGCAGGGTGGCTTCCGGCCCGACCAGGGCTTCCGCCTGCAGGGCGGCGGCGGCGATGGCCGGCGCCGTGTTGCGGCCCACCGGCTCCAGCAGGAAAAATGCCTCCCGCTCCGCCGCTCCAGGCACCTGCGCATAGACGTCCCGGGTCTGGAAGTAATATTCCCGGTTGGTCACGGTGAGGAAACGGGTCACCCCCGGCAGGGCCAGCGCCCGCTGCAGGGTCTTTTGCAGCAGCGTCTCGCCATCGGGCAATGGCAGGAAGGGTTTGGGATGGCTCTGGCGCGACAGCGGCCAGAGCCGCGTGCCAGCGCCGCCGGAGAGGATGACGGGGATCAGGGGGTTCATTCCACCACCTCTCCCGCCACGCGCCGCAGATCCGCTTCGGCCATCATCCGCACCAGGGCATCGAAGCTGACCTCGCGCTTCCAGCCCAGCTTCTGCTGGGCCTTGCCGGGATCACCGATGAGGATGTCCACTTCGGCGGGACGGTAGAAGGCGGGGTTGACGCGGACGATGACCTTGCCGCTTTTGCGATCGACGCCCTGGGTCTTTTCCGCCTCGCCCCGCCACTCCAGATCGAATCCCGCATGGGCGGCGGCCTTCTCGACAAAGGTGCGCACCGTCCAGGTCTCGCCGGTGGCGATGACATAATCATCGGGCTGCTCCTGCTGCAGCATCAGCCACATGGCGCGCACATAGTCGCCCGCATAACCCCAGTCGCGTTTGCTGTCGAGATTGCCCAGCTCCAGCACGTCCTGTACACCCTGACGGATGCGCGCCAGCGCCAGGGTGATCTTGCGGGTGACGAACTCGGTGCCGCGCAAGGGGGATTCGTGGTTGAAGAGAATGCCGCTGGAGGCATGCAGGCCGAAGCTCTCGCGGTAGTTGATGGTGATCCAGTGGCCGTAGAGCTTGGCGACGCCGTAGGGGCTGCGGGGATGAAAGGGCGTGCGCTCGGACTGGAGCGGTTCCTGAATCTGCCCGAACATCTCGCTGGTGGAAGCCTGATAGAAACGCGCCTGGGGGTTGACGATGCGGATGGCCTCCAGCATTTTGACCACGGAGGTGCCGGTGACCTCGGCGGTCAGAATCGGCTGATCCCAGGAAGTGGCTACAAAGCTCTGGGCGCCGAGGTTATAGACTTCCGTCGCCTGGGATTTTTCCATGGCGCGGATCATGGAGGACAGATCGATGAGGTCGCCGTCCAGCAGGCGCACCTGATCGGCGATGCCCAGTTCGTGCAAGCGGCCGGTGGTATCGGTGCCGCGGCGGGCGATGAGGCCATAGACCGTATAGTCTTTTCCCAGCAACCATTGCGCCAGATAGGCGCCGTCCTGGCCAGTGATGCCGGTGATGAGGGCGTGCTTCGTCATTGCAATTGTTTCTCCCAGTCGTTGAGTAAATCCTGAAGGCTTTGCTCCATGGGTATCAGCGGTTGCCAACCGGTGTCCCGTTGTAAAGCAGCAAAGCTCGCGACCATGCGCCGCTGTTCCGCCGGACGCAGGCGGGTCGGGTCCTGCTCGACCGTGGCTTCGACACCGGCAAGGGTGAGCAATTGCCGGAGCAGGTCGCGGATACGGTATTCCCGTCCGGAGCAGACATTATAGATGCCGCCGTTCTGACCTTTTTCCAGCAAGAGGGTGTAGGCGCGTACCACGTCGCGCACATCCGTAAAATCACGGGTGACGTCGATATCACCCACCTGCAGGACCGGTGCGCGGCGCCCCATGCGGATCTCCATCACCTGCCGGGCGAAGTCGGCGATGGCGAAATGGGAACTCTGGCCGGGGCCGATATGGTTGAAGGGCCGCACCATGATGATCTCAAAGCCGGAAGTCTGGCTCCACTGGTAGCAGAGCGCCTCGGCGGCCACCTTGCTCACGGCATAGGGATTACGGGGACGCAGGGGATGATCCTCGCGCACCGGCAGATCGGCCTCCGGGACCCGCCCGTAGGTGTCGCCCGACCCGACAAAGAGCATGCGCCCCATAAATCCGGAGGACTGCAGCGCCTCCAGCAGATTCAGGGTGCCATAGAAATTGATGTCAAAGGTTTCGCGGGGGTTCTCGAAGGAGGCGGGCACAAAGCTCTGGGCCGCCAGATGCACGACGGCATCAGGCCGAATGGCGGCCACCGCGGCAGTCAGGGCGGCGTGGTCGCGCAGATCCAGCCCATTGGGCAATGGCACGCCGGGCAGGGCCGCCTGCACATACTGGCCGACGAAGCCGTTGGCGCCGGTAAGCAAGAGTTTCATGCGTCCATCATTCCTTATACATTCGGAGGTAGACCGGCTGATCAGCATGATACCTGGCGTTTGCGGGGCAGCGCGTGATACAGCAGACCACCAGAATAATGCCCGAATTCCCGGGAAAGATCGACTGCTTGCACCCGGTTGCGAGATCGCATCCTCTTTACCGGTGGATTCTCATGGAGCCAACGTCCTTTAATCCCGATGGCGACCATAGGTGTAGTGGGCGGCGCAGGCACCCTCTGAGGAGACCATGCAGGAACCCACCGGGCTTTCGGGCGTGCAGGCGGTGCCGAAGAGTCGGCAGTTCCGGGGCTCCTTGGCGCCGCGCAGAATGGCGCCACACTCGCAGCCCTTGTGGTCGGGCACCGCCCGGTAAGGGATGGGGAAACGGCGCTCGGTGTCAAAGTCGCCGTAGGCGGCGTTGATGCGCAGTGCGCTGCGGGGGATGCTGCCGAGGCCACGCCACTCGAAGGCGGGCCGGGGTTCCAGTACCTCGGCTATCAGCGCCTGGGCCTTGGGGTTGCCGTCGCGACTCACGGCGCGGGTGAATTCGTTCTCCACTTCCGCTTGTCCGGCATTGATCTGGCGGATCAGCATGAGGATGGACTGCATCACATCCAGGGGCTCGAAGCCCGCGATCACCACCGGCCGATGATACTCCTCCGCGACAAACTCATAGGGTCGGCTGCCGATCACGGTGCTGACATGGGACGGCCCGATGATGCCGTCCAGCCGCGCCCCCTCCGGCGCGGTCGAATCCAGGATGCCGCGGATGGCGGCAGGGGTCAGCACGTGGTTGCAGAATGCCGTGAAGTTTTTGACCCCCGTGGCCTTGGCCTGGCGGAGGACCGCGGCGGTGGGCGGGGTGGTCGTCTCGAACCCGATGGCGAAGAAGACCACCTCCCGATCCGGGTTCTCCCGCGCAATGCGCAGGGCATCTAGGCTGGAATAGACCATGCGGACATCGGCTCCGGCGGCGCGGGCCTGGAGCAGGCTCCGGCGTTCCGATGCTGGGACGCGCAGCACGTCGCCATAGGTGCAGAGGATGACGCCATGATCCAGCGCCAGGGCGATGGCGCTGTCGATGCGGCCGATGGGCAGGACGCAGACCGGGCATCCGGGTCCGTGGATCAGGTGGACATTGGCCGGCAGGAGGTCTGGGATGCCATGGCGGGCTATGGCATGGGTGTGGCCCCCGCAAAACTCCATCAGATGATAGTTTCGGCGGGAAGAAACCTCGGCGGCGATGGCGCGCGCCAGACTGCGGCCCAGGGTGGCGTCACGGAACTCGTCGACATATTTCACCGCTCGGTTCCTTCCCTGGCGTCCAGCCGGGTGGCCAGTTCCGCGAAAAGGGCCAGGGTCCGTTCGGCCTCCTCCGGGTCCAGCCGGGTCAAAGCATAGCCCACGTGGAGGATGACGTAATCGCCCTCCCGGACGCCGTCCACCAGGGCCAGGGAGATCTCCTTGCGCAGGCCGCCTATCCCGACCACCGCCATCTCGTTGTCCAGCAATCGTTCAACCCGCACGGGGACCGCCAGGCACATGATCTTGCTCCTTATTACCGTATGGCGGCCGACGCGAGCCCGGCGCCCCTTTCGATCCAGTCCAGCCACGCGGTCATGCCGTCGCCGCGGAGGGCGGAAACCTGCAGGATTGAGAGTTTGGGATTGATCCGTCGGGCATAGTCGATGCAGACGTCCACATCAAATTCCAGATAGGGGAGCAGGTCGACCTTGTTGAGGAGCATGAGGTCGGCGGCATGGAACATGTCCGGATATTTGAGGGGCTTGTCCTCCCCTTCGGTTACCGACAGCACCACCACCTTGTGGCTCTCCCCCAGATCAAACGCCGCCGGGCAGACCAGGTTCCCGACGTTTTCGATGAAAAGCACCCCGCCGGCGGCGGGCTGTAACTGTTCCAGTGCATGTCCCACCATGTGGGCGTCCAGGTGGCAGCCCTTGCCGGTGTTGATCTGCAGTGCGGTTACTCCGGTGGCACGGATGCGCTCAGCATCCCGGCCTGTTTGCTGATCTCCTTCGATCACCGCCACCGGCAGCCGGTGCTGCAGGGCCTCGACGGTGCGCACCAGCAGCGTGGTCTTGCCCGAGCCGGGGCTGGAGACCAGGTTCAGCGCAAAGATACCCCGCTCGGCCAGATAGCGGCGGTTGGCGTCAGCGTGGCGCTGATTCTTGGCCAGAATGTCCTGTTCGATCCGCACCATGCGCCGTCCGTCCATGCCAGGGGCATGAACGTGGGCCGGCTGGGACTCGTCTCCATGCCTATGCCGCCGGTTACCCTCGTAGTGATCGTGCCCCTCGGTCTTCACCTCGCTACCGCCGCAACCACATGTGGTACACATCATTCCACCTCCAATTGCTGGATACGCAATTCCTCTCCCGCGATGACCTGCAGCTGACGACTGCCGCATTGGGGGCAGGCATCGAAATATTGCCCGATGGCGACCTTTTCGCCACAGGGAAGACACCACGCCTGGGCAGGCACCGTCACGATTTCGAGATGGGATCCCTCGGCCAGGGTGCCACGCGTGACGACATCGAAATGGAAGCGCAACGCCTCCGGTTCCACGCTGGCCAGGGTGCCGATCTCCAGGCAAACCCGATGTACCCGGATAAAGCCCTGGATCCGGGATTGTTCCTCCAGGATCTGGAGAACACCTTCGCACAAGGAGAGTTCATGCATACCGGCACGGGCCTTCGGGGGCGGGAGGCCTCACCGGAGACATCAGATGTTCCCGTTCCGTCTGTTCTTCAGCATATCTTGACCTGCAACAGTTCCTCCCCTGTCGGGTCCACCAGATGGACGGCGCAGGCGATGCAGGGATCGAAGCTGTGAATGGTGCGGAGGATCTCCAGGGGTTGGGCGGGGTCGGGGAGTTTGGTGCCTTTGAGTGCCGCCTCGTAGGGGCCGTCCTGTCCGGCGGCATCCCGCGGGCCGGCATTCCAGGTGCTGGGCACCACCGCCTGGTAGTTGTCGATGAGGCCGTCCTTGATGACCACCCAGTGGGCCAGGGCGCCCCGCGGCGCCTCGGTGAAGCCCACGCCGCGCGCCTCGGCGGGCCAGGAGGAAGGTTCCCAGAGGGCCGGGTTGAAGGTTTCGAGTTTGCCGGCGCGGATGTTGGCCATGAGTTGGTCGTACCAGCCCTGCATGGCGTCGCCGATGATCTTGCTCTCCAGGGTGCGGGCGGCGGTCCGTCCCATGGTGGAAAAGAGGGCCTGAACGGGCAGGTCCAGCTTGCGCAGGCTGCTGTCCACCAGGGTGCGGGCCTCCTGGTTGCCGCTGGCATAGAGGACCAGCATGCGGGCCAGGGGGCCCACCTCCATCGCTTTGCCCTTCCAGCGCGGCGACTTGATCCACGAATAGCTGGCCGCGCTGTCCAGATGCGCGTAGGGCGGTTGGGGTCCGGTATAGTCCAGGTGGGTTTGTCCCGCAAACGGATGGAGGCCCTGGTCCTTGCCCACGGTGTAGGAATACCAGGAATGGGCCACAAACTCCTGGATCTGGTCCGGGGCGCGCAGTTCCAGAGGATGGACGGTGGAGAGATCCCGGTTGAGGAGGATGCCGCGGGGGATCATGAGGCCGTCCAGGTCGTTGATGCCCATGGAGGGGAACTCGCCGTAGGTCAGGAAGTTGCCCACCCCTTCGCCTTTGCGGAACCAGTCCTTGTAAAAGCCGGCGATGGCGAGGGTGTCGGGCAGGTAGACCTGATCCACGAAACGGCGGATCTCGCGGATGACGTTTTGCACGATCTCCAGGCCCGTCATGTTGACGGCGGTGGCTCCGACCCCCGCCGCCACACCGTTGTGCAATGCCGCCGGCGACACGCTGATGGCCGTGGGGGCGCCACCCACCACGAAGTTGGGATGGGGATTCTTGCCGCCGAAGACGGCATGGAGCTTGGCCACCTCCCGCTGCCAGGCCAGGGCGTCCAGGTAATGGGCCAACGCCATGAGGTTGGCCTCCGGCGGCAGCTTGTAGGCGGGGTTGCCCCAGTAGCCGTTGGCGAAGATGCCGAGCTGTCCGGAGGCCGCGAAACGGGTGAACTTGTCCTTCACCTCGGCGAAGTAGCCCGGCGAGGAGCGCGGGTAATCACTCAGGGACTGGGCCAGCGCGGCCGTTTTGGCGGGATCCGCCTGGAGGGCGGAGAGCACATCCACCCAGTCCAGGGCGTGCAGTTGATAGAAATGCATCACATGATCGTGGACGAACTGGGCGGCGATCATGAGATTACGGATTAACTGGGCGTTTTGCGGGATGGGGTAGTGGAGGGCGTCCTCCACCGCCCGCACCGAGGCGATGCCATGCACCAGGGTGCAGACCCCGCAGATGCGCTGGGCGAAGGCCCAGGCGTCGCGCGGATCGCGGCCCTGGAGGATGATTTCCAGGCCGCGCACCATGGTCCCGGAACTGGAGGCGCCGGTGATGACGCCATCCTGGACCTCGGCCTCGATGCGCAGATGGCCCTCGATGCGGGTAACGGGGTCGACGACGACGGTTTGCTTGGCCATGAATCACTCCTGCTCCGTGACGAGGTGATCGGCCACCAGTTCCAGCAGACTCTGCGCCGTCTTGTCCCAATGGAAATGGGCCTGGCCGTCGTCGAAGGTCTGGCGGCAGTTGGAACAGGTCGATACCAGCATCTCCGCCCCCGTGTCCTCCACCTGCTGCATCTTGATCTGGTAGGTCTTGTAACGCAGGGGGTCGGCCCGGTGGATGGTCACCACCCCACCGCCGCCCCCGCAGCACCAGTTGTAGGCGCCGTGCGCGTCCATCTCCCGCAACTCCATCCCCAAGGCGCGCAGCACCTCCCGCGGCGCCTCGGTGACGCCGCCGCGGCGCACGATCTGGCAGGGATCGTGGAAGGTCGCCGAATTCTGCACCGGTTGCAGTTGCAGCTTGCCCTGGCGGATGCCTTCCGCCAGATACTCGGCGATCTGCAGCACCCGGAAGGGCAGAGGCTTGCCGTAGAGGTTGGCGCCCTGCCAGCGCAGGGCCTGATAGGCATGGCCGCATTCCGGCAGGATGAGGGTCCTGGCGCCCACCGCGATGGCGGCCTCGATGAGCTTGAGGCTCGCCTCCCGCTGACCCTGCCGGTCGCCGGCGAACATGCTGAAATTGGTGGCCTCGTAACCATCGCTGCGAAAAGTCCAGGATGCGCCCATCCGCTTCATGATCCTGGCCAGGGCGACGATGGACTGGGGATACTTCATGACCTCGATGGAGGAGATGGTCATGAGGACGTCCGCCCGTTCCCGATCCAGGGGAATCTCGACGCCGTGCTCGTCCTCCAGCCAGGCGATGCGGTCCTTGAGGACCGCCGGGGTGGCACCCAGGGGGCTACCTTCCCGTTTCGCGCGCTCCACGGTCGCCCAGAGTTCATGGGGCACCAGCCCGGCGGCGGCCATGCCATGCCGGGCCAGGCCTACGAGGCTGGCGATATCGATGCCCATGGGGCAGACCATGGTGCAGCGCCCGCATTGGGTGCAACTGTCGTAAATCAGATCCTGCCAGTCTTCCAGTTCCTGCACGGTGACGCGGCGCTTGAGGTTGAAGAGGCGGAAAAAGGGCGCAAAAGGCCCTGTCTCGCGCTTGTAGGCCTGTTTGAAGGGCTCCAGCTTCCAGATGGGAGTGTACCGGGGGTCGCCGGTCTGCACATAGTACTGGCAAACCTCGGCGCACTGGCCGCAATGTACGCAGGACTCCATGTAGAGGGCGGCGGTGGCGCCGAAATCCTTGACGAAGCCGCGCATGGCCCGGTCGAGCCGCTCGGCGTCGGCCATCTCCCCTTGTTTGTCGTAACGCTGCTCGGGTTTCTGGACGCTCAGACGAGGCTGGTTCAACTCCAGAGGGAACTGCGTATCCGTGTCGGTCATATCCGTGCCCCCCGGCGGCTGTAGATCGTCCCGGTGACGCCGCGGGAGAAGACAAAGAGCACGGTATGGGCGAGCTTGCTGAAGGGCAGCCACGCCAGCAGGAGTTCCGCGCTCAGCATGTGCAGGGCCAGCAGGTCCTCGTAACGACCACCCAGATGGTAATAGGCCATGAGCCCCGTGAGCAGCGGCGTAAAGACCAGCAGCCAACTGAAGTAGTCGTCGAAATTGGAGATCTGGCGCAGCACCGGGTGGGTGGCGCGATGGGCGAGGAGGGCGAGGAGGCTGATCAGGGCGACACCGGCGGCGAAGGTAATCACCCCCGTCGGCAAACCCGGCCAGGACAGGCCCGTGATGTCACGGATGAGGAGGATGTGGGGCACCAGCCCCAGGATCACCACCGCCAAGCCGATGTGGAAGACATAGCTCACCGCCTCCCAGTGCAGGATGCGGGGCCGGAACTCCCGGCGCGGCCACATGCGGGTGAAAATCGTCTTGACGCCCCCCAGCCAGGCGTGGCGCATCCGCGGTTCCGAAAGATCGCGGTTCCGGCGCAGGGCGAGTACCCCGACGAGCCGCCAGAAGATGCCGAAAACCAGGATGATCAGCGCCGCCTCCAGGGCGGGGCCTCGGGCGAAATCCAGCAGGTCTGTCTCAGTGCTCATGGGAATCCTCCCTTGGGGGCGGGCTGCTCCCCTCTTTGGCGCTTTTCGCGGCGACCGCGTGCTGACGGGAGCGGGCGAGCGCCGCCGCTCCCGCCCCGACCACTACCCCCCTAGCGCCGCACCACCCAAAACCTCTCCGCGCGGCCAGTGGCCGGTGGCTGCGGGCAGAGGCCGGTAAAATCCGCCCTTGTCCCAGAAGTCCGGCTCGGAGCAGCCCAGGCAGCCGTGGCCGGACTGGATGGGGAAGCTGGTCCCCTGGTTCCATTTCAGGGTGGCGCAGGCGTTGTAGGTCACCGGCCCTTTGCAGCCCAGTTCGTAGAGACACCAGCCGTTGCGTGCCCCTTGGTCGTCGAAGGTGTGCGCGAAACGGCCCTCGTCATAGAAAGGCCGACGGTAGCAGCGGTCGTGGATGGTATTGCCGTAGAACGTCAGCGGCCGCCCCTGGCGGTCCAGGGCGGGCATCCCGAAGCTCAGGTAATAGACGACGACCCCGGTCATGACCTCGGGAATGGGCGGACAGCCCGAGACGTTGATGATGGGGCGGTTGCGGATGACCTCGGAAACCGGTACCGCGCCGGTGGGATTGGGCGCCGCGTAGGGCACGCCGCCGAAGGCGGCGCAGGTCCCCACGGCGATGATGGCCGCCGCCCCCTGGGCGGCATGGCGCAGGTCGTCGACGGCGCTCTGCCCCGCGGCCACGCAGTAGGCGCCGCCCGCTCCCATGGGTACGGCCCCGTCCACGATGAGGATGTACTTGCCCCAGGCCTTGCGCATGGCCTCCTTCCGGGCCGCCTCGGCCGCCTCCCCGGCGGCTGCCTGAAGGGTATCGTTGAAGGCCAGGGAGATGTTGTTGAACATGAGGTGTTCGATGGTGGGCGAGAAGGAGCGCGTCATGGATTCCAGGCAGCCGGTGCATTCCTGATAGGAAAGGTAGATCACCGTGGGGCGGGGGGTGATCGCCAGTTTTTCCGCCATGGCCGCGGCGGCGGCAGGGGGCAGCGCCAGCAGGGAGGCGGTGGCGGCGCAGAACTTCAGGAAGGCGCGGCGGCTCAGGCCGTTTTGCCGGAATGCGTCGAGGATGGTCTCGTCCATCAACGTCCTCCCGATTCGGGAACCGCGATGCGTTGCCGCAAGCGCTGCAGCCCAATGGCGATGTCTGTGGTATCGGCCGGAACGATCTCCGGCACGTGGCATACCTCCAGCGACTCCGTCAGCAGGATCCCGTCCTCGCTGGAATGGCGCACCCACCACACTCCCGGCACCCCGGTCTCCTCGATGCGGGAGCTTCCCAAGGCCAGCAGTTCCATGCGGACCTCTCCTGTCCCCAGGGTCTCCCGGAGCAGATCCCGGTCGGCCGGGGAGAGGGGCAGGGAGCCGAGGTCGATGCAGTGCCGCCGCCCCGAGAGAAGCAAGGCGTCCAGGGCCGTCGCGACCTCCTGCAGCAAGGCCGGCGCGTTGGCGGCGGGGCTGGGGGCAGGACGGATGGGAATGGTATCAAGAATCTTCACGTCCCCATTCCTCTAAGAGCGCTCGGGCGCGACGCCCCGCTTCGGGCAGGGACCGGGCCAGCGGCGGACTCAGGGCGTCGCCCCAGGCGATCGTCCGGGGCTGAACGCCGAGCAAGGCCCGTCGGGCCGGAAGACAACCAAGCAGACGCGCCATGTCCAGCAATTCGGCCAGGCCGGCTTCATGCACGCTGCCGGCCTGGGGACGGGTCAGGAGCCGGTCCATCTCTGCTCCCTGGAAGAGGGTTACCTGCCCGGCTTCCTGTCCCGATTCCACGGCATCCGCCACCAGCAAAGCATCCACCCCCTCCAGTTCAACCAGCAGCGACGCGCCGATCGTGCCCCCATCCAGAACGGTGACGCCGGTCATGGGCGCCTGCCCGGCGAGGTAGCGGACGATGTGCACACCCACGCCATCGTCCCCTTGCAGGACATTTCCCAGCCCCAGAACCAGTATGCTTCCCATCGTTTCCCCGTAGTGGACGGAGCAAAATCGTTCAAACGTGCTTGTCCGTATCCAGCGCGAAATGGCCCGAAAACTCCGCGTAGTCAAGGATGTGACCGAGCGGATGGAATTCACGGGCGCGGGGGTCCGCGGCGGGGGGTGGTCCGAGTTGGTCGCTGTCCTGACCTCCCTTGCGCAGCCTTCCCTTCACCGATTCCCAGTTGGCGCCTTCGGCGAGCCCGAGGGTGGGCAGGTCGGTCGCTATCAGGATAAAGTCGTAGTGTCGGAGCTGGTGGTCGGCACCTGCCTCCGGCGGGCGGTAGGCCATGGTTCCGAAGTCATTGCGCCCCAGCCTGGCGCCATCGGGCAACGGGCCATCTTCGTGGATGCCTTCAGCGGCAGGCGGCAGGTCGTAGATCAGCCATTGGACCTTGCGCCCCGGTTCCGCCTCACGATGTTCCATGAGCAGGATCAGGCTCTTGGTGTCGGCTGGCAGATGCTGCCAGAAAATGGGCGGGGTGCGCCCGTCGCCGGTTTGGGTGAAACGTCTGGCGATCCAGTCGTCGGGATCGATGCCGGTGCTGAATACCTTCATCTCTGCCATGGTGGCCTCCTCAGAAATATCCCATTACCACCTAAGAGTAGCAGATAGTCGGCGGTGACGACGGAGCCGTTGCCTGGTGACCCTTATAAGGGAGACTTTTGGGAGGTCGGGTTTTCTTCCAGCGACAACTGATCGGCCAGGGTCTCGCGGCGGCGAATGAGACGGTGCTGGTGGCCGCTGATGAGCACTTCAGGAGGCCGGGGGCGGCTATTGTAGTTGCTGCTCATGGCGAAACCGTAAGCCCCGGCGCTCATGACGGCGAGCAGGTCACCGGCTTTGGCCGCTAGCGGACGATCCTTGGCGAGGAAGTCGCCACTTTCACAGACCGGGCCGACGACATCCATGGCTGGTCCTGTTTCGGCACTTTGGTGCAGGGGCAGGATGTCGTGCCAGGCACCATACAGCGCGGGGCGCAACAGGTCATTCATGGCCGCATCCACCACGCAGAATGGCTTGCTGTCGTTGTCCTTGAGGTATTCCACCTTGGTCAGCAGCACGCCCGCGTTGCCCGCCAGCGCGCGGCCCAGTTCCACTACTCGCCGTACCGCTACGCCGTGCAGAGCCTGATCCAGCGTCCAGGCGTAATCGGCGGGGCTGGGCGGGATTTCGTCGTGGTAGCGAATGCCCACACCGCCGCCCAGATCCAGATGCTGGAGGGCGATCCCATGGGCCGCCAGTTCGTCATACAGCGTACGCACCCGCACTGCGGCCTCGCCCAGGGGCGTCAGGTCCAGCAACTGGGAGCCGATGTGGCAGGCAATCCCTTTCAGCTCCAGCGCCGGGTGCTGCGCGGCCTGCAGGTAGAGGTGGCGGGCCTGATCCATGGGGATGCCGAACTTGCTCTCTTTCAGCCCCGTGGCGATGTAGCGATGGGTGCCGGGGTCCACGTCGGGGTTGACCCGCAGGGCGACGGGCGCACGTTTGCCCATGTCGGCAGCAATGTCCGCAATGCGCCAGAGTTCGGCGGCGGACTCGACATTGAGGCAAAAGATACCGGCACCGAGGGCGGCGCGGATTTCGACGCTGGACTTGCCGACACCGGAAAAAACGATGGTGCCGGCATCGCCGCCCGCCCGCAGCACCCGCTCCAGCTCACCACCAGAGACGATATCGAAGCCCGCGCCCATCTCCGCAAAAATCCGCAGGATACCGAGATTGCTGTTGGCCTTGACCGCATAACAGACCCGGGTGTTGCTACCGAGGGCGGCGCTGAAGGAGTGATAGCGTTCGCGCAACGCCGCTTCGGAATAGACGTAGCAGGGCGTGCCATAATGCTCCGCTATTTCCTGCAAGGGGAGGTCTTCGCCATACAGGGCGTGGTTGCGGTAGTGGAAGGTATTCATGGTGCAGCAGGACTCTGGACAGGCGCCGTGGGCCCCGCGGATGTGGGGCTCTGGCCGGGGGCCGTCGGTGCGGCGGGGGTAACGCTGGGGGCGGGCGGCAGGGTCAGGGCCGTTTTACGGCCGCAACCGCCCAGGGCGAGGCCTAGCAGCAGGAGGAGAAAGATGGCGCGAATGCGGTTCACAGGGCCTCCCGCTGCAGGCGCTCTCGGGCGCGCTGGATGGCGGCCTGCACCTGCCGGGGTGCCGTACCACCCAAGTGGTCCCGCGCCGCCAGGGAGCCTTCCAGCACCAGCACCGCATAGACCTCCCGGTCGATGAGCGGCGACAGGGCCTGCAAATCCGCCAGCGGCAGAGCCTCCAGGCCGATGTTGCGTTCCTGGGCCAGGCGCACGGCACGGCCCACCACGGCGTGGGCATCACGGAAAGGCAGCCCCTTGCGCACCAGATAATCGGCCAGGTCGGTGGCGGTGGCAAAGCCGCGTTCCGCCTGCGCGCGCATGACGTCGGGACGGGTCTGCAGACCCGGCAGCATCCGCCCCATGATCTCCACGCTGGCGCGCATCTGGTCAAGGGCGTCGAAAAGGGTTTCCTTGTCTTCCTGATTGTCGCGGTTATAGGCGAGGGGCTGCCCCTTCATGAGGACGAGGATGGCGACAAGATCGCCAATCACCCGCCCACTTTTGCCGCGAATGATTTCCGCGACATCCGGGTTTTTCTTTTGCGGCATGATGCTGGAGCCGGTACAGAAGCCGTCGGGCAGGTCGATGAAGCCGAAGGGGGCCGACATCCACAGGATCAGTTCTTCCGATAGCCGCGAGAGGTGGACGGCGAGGATGGCCAGGTCCGATAACGCTTCCATCACAAAGTCGCGGTCGGAGACCGCATCGAGGCTGTTTTCGGCGACGGCCTCAAAGCCGAGCTGACGCGCCACGTCCCAGCGGTCGATGGGAAAGGTCGTCCCCGCCAGCGCCGCCGCGCCCAGGGGCAGCACATTCACCCGCCGTCGTGCATCGAGCAGACGCTGGGTATCGCGGTGGAACATCTCCACGTAGGCCATACAGTGGTGACCAAAGCTGATCGGTTGGGCCACCTGCATGTGGGTCAGACCCGGGAGGATGGTCTCCACCTCCCGCTCGGCGAGGTCGATGAAGACGTGTTGCAGGTGCTGCAGCTCCCGGACGAGGTCATCCAGGCAGCCGCGAGTATAAAGGCGCAGGTCGGTGGCCACCTGATCGTTGCGGGACCGGCCGGTGTGGAGCTTCTTGCCGACATCGCCGATGATTTCGGTGAGGCGCGATTCGACGTGCATGTGGATGTCTTCCAGGGCATCGACAAAGGGCAGCCGGTCTTCGACGATCTCCTGCCGCACCTGCGCCAGCCCGGTGACGATGGCCTCCACCTCCGCTTCCGTCAGCACGCCCACCCGGCCCAGCATGCGGGCATGGGCCATGGAACCACGGATGTCCTCCGCATACAGACGACGGTCCACCTGGATGGATGCCGTAAAGGCCTCGACCAGATGGTCGGTACCTGCCGCGAAGCGCCCACCCCACATTTTTTTGCTCATGCCCACACCTCCTGTCCTGCCCGCGACTATAGCGAAAAGGGGGTATCGTTCGCCAGTATTCCCGGTCGGGGCGGCGGCCCTTTGGCATTCCTCCCCGGCTCTTGCTAAAGTCTTCATGGAGCCGACACGTGGGAGTGCAATGCATGGACGAAGCGGAAAAGACGCATGGCTGGCGCTGGCTGGTCGTGCTGTTGTTGGTGCTGGTCGTCGCGGTGGTGCTGTTCTTCTGGTGGCAAAATCAGCAGACCGTGGCGCCGGTGCAGACGACGGCGGCTACGCAGACCGTAGGACCCGCCATATCGACGCAATCCGTGGCCAATTTTCCGGTGGGTGGGGCGGTTTCGCAGGAGGGCACACTGGAAGGCCCACTCAACGGCAGGTGTGGCAATATCGCATGGCACGATCTCAGCCCCTCCGAGGTGGCGCACCTCCGAAAACTTTGCCCGCCGGCGGCGCCCAAACACCCCTGATGCGCCGCCCTCAGGGCGCCGACGGCAGGACTATGCGCGCCTCCAGGCCACCGCCGGGCGCGTTGACCAGAACGAAGCGTCCATGGTGATAGGCCAGGATCCGCTCGACGATGGCCAGTCCAAGTCCTACCCCACCGCCCTTACCGGCTTGCGCAAAAGGGGCGCGCACCGCTTCCAGCTCCGCCTCCGCAATGCCCGGCCCGTGATCGCGGACGCGGATCAGCACGCCGTCTGCGGTGGGTTCGGCGCTGACGTCTATGGGGGCGCTACCATGAGACTGTGCATTGTCGACGAGGTTCTGCAGGGCACGGGCCAGGCCCACTTCCTGTATGGGTATTTTCGGCAGTGCGACTGCAGGGGGGTGCCACACCACGCCAGCCGGTTGGCGTAGAATGAACGCCTTGAGCCAGAGACCCAGGTCGGTCGCCACCAGCGGTTCCTGTTCGCCGCTACGCGCGTAATCGAGAAACTGGTGGATGACCTTGTCCATCTCCTGAATGTTCGCGATGATTTCGCTGCGGGCCTCCTCCTCGGCCGGCAGGAATTCGGCGCTCAGGCGCATCCGGGTGAGCGGTGTGCGTAGATCATGAGAGACCCCCACCAGCACCATTTCCCGCTCTTTCCAGAGACGATGCAAATCGCGCAGGGTCTGGTTGAAACGTTCGGCCAGGCGCCGCAGATCGGCCGGACCCGCCTCGGGCAGATCCGCCGGGGTATCACCGCCGCGCAAACGTGCCACCCCCTGCATGAGCCGGGTAAGGGGCCGGGTGACCTGGCGTACCGCCAGATACGCCCCCAGCCAGGAGAGCAGCAAAATCGCCGCCAGCTTGAACCAGGGCAACGGCAGCCCCGGTGGATGGGGCATGGGCATGGCCAGCGCCAGGGTTGCATCGGGCCGGGTTTGCAACCAGAGCATCCGGCGTTGGCCGTCCACGCGTAGTTGCGCCTGCGGCCAGCCCATGTGGTGCAGCAGTTGCAGGGCGTTGGCCAGTACCGGCAGACGGGGATTGTGGCCGCGCACCGCACCGGCAGGAACGATGCGGAGACCCTGGTGCAGCAGCACGGACTCCGTCTCCTGACGCTGGGCGGGGGTGAGAGCTTCGCTCAGGGTCAGAATTTGCGCCCAGTTCTGCGCCAGACGCTCGGCCTGCGGGTTGGCCTGATAGATATTGAAAAACCAGTACACCGCAAGCTGACTCAGCAGCAGTAGCCCGGCGATGATGAGAAACATCCGGGTAAACAGCGTATCCGGCCAGGGGCGCGATTTGTTCATCCGGGTAAAGTGCCTTCTTCCCTGGGTGTGGCATCTCCGCCATCGGGTACCAACACATACCCCCGCCCCCAGACGGTCTGAATATAGTGTGGTTCGCCGGGATCGTCTTCAACAAGGCGTCGCAAGCGCGAGATAAACACATCGATACCCCGTGAACCCGGTGTGGCGTCGTCGTTGCCATGGGTCATGGCCAGCAGGCGGTCCCGCGAGAGCGGCTGCCAGGGATGACTGGCCAGCGCGTGCAGAATGGAAAACTCGCTGTCGGTAAGGGAGATTTTCTCGTCATTCCGCCAGAGACTGCGACTGTCGAGGGCGAGGCGGAAAGGGCCGAAAATGATGGCGCCGGGGGTTGGGTCGCTGCTGCGCTGATCCTGACTGCGGCGCAGCACGGCGCGGATGCGTGCAACCAGTTCCTGGGGCTCAAAGGGCTTGGAGAGATAGTCATCGGCGCCCACATCGAGGCCCTGTACCCGGTCGGCCAAGTCCCCCGGGCAGTCAGCATGATGATGGGCAAATGTGGTTCCTGCACCCGCAGACGCTGACAGATGCTGAAGCCGTCTTCGCCGGGCATAAGGACATCCAGCAGGAGCAGGTCATGGTATTCCCGCTCCAACTGGCGATCCATCTGCACGCCGGAGGCGGCGGCGTGGACGACAAAACCCTGCCCTTCCAGGTAGCGCACCAGCATCGTGCGCAGTCGGGGGTCGTCATCGACCAGCAGGATTTTGCCGCCTTCCGTCATTTACTTGCTCCAGGGTCCCCGCCTGCCCCCTATTTCCTTATACAGCGCGGTAGCTTTCTGCCACTGCACAGGCGTCAATATTTTATGGAGATAATTCACCTGCTGAATGCCATGTTCGAGCATCGTGGCATGATCCTTGAGGACCGCTTCCCGCAAGGGGACGATGGCGCTACCCGATTCACCGTTCAGAAGCGCATCACGCAGCGCGGCGTTGTGAACCTGCATATTCTGACGCCAGGTGGGCATTTCCTTTAGCTGTTGGGCACGCCAGTTTTTCAGATCCGTTTCCTGCGCGGGGGTCAGCTTGAGGTCCACCGCATGCCGCCAGACGATGGGCATCAGCATGGGCACGGGCGCATTCCGCATCCAACCACCCTTGCGCATGGGGCCATGCCGCCACCCCCCGGACAAGGATGGCCTTGCATCATGCCCGGTCCCATGGGGCCACCATTCATGACCGGCGGAGTCTCTGTAACTGCTGCAAAGGCAGGCACTGCCGCCAGCGCCGTCATTCCGACCATCAATCCGGATACTATCTGCTTGAATTTTAACATTACTCTGCTCCTCATCGTTCAGGGGGAAAGAACGCCCTTTCCGTGGAAAACAAGTTAGCGCGCCACCCCGACGGATGCCAGCGGCAAAGTGTCAAGAATTATGAATGGGGGTGATTGCTTGTCGCTATGGACGCGCATGGTGGTCCACTCCTGAGGAATAGCAACCCTATATGGGATTGCGCGGTACTTCCAATGCAAAACGAACTGAGCCACTTGTTCAGTGACAAAAAAGTTTCATCCTGAAAACTCCGTAACTCATTGATTTTTTGTTCTCTGGATTTAACATAAAAATTAATGTTTCATCCTGGATCATTATGTCAAAAATTACAAACGACTTTCCCAGACAAAAAGTATGATCCTGGCGTCTCACAGGTTCTCTGCCCCCGGTATGCTCTTTATCTCCAGTGGCAGGTATGCAGCGGGAGCGGTCGTCCAGCGGACTGATCATCATGTTCTGGAAACTCGTCACCATGGCTGTAAACCGTAGCAGTTTTTTGAGAATAATTTTAGATAATTACAACTGTTTGATATACCGTGCAACAATCGCCGTCATCTGAAGGCTCGCGAAAACGGCCATTTGTGCGGATCACTGACAGGACATTTGGCTATGGGAGAGGCGTACAGGGTTGTATGGTGATATAATTTTTTATATATTTGGCCGGTGGCACACCCAAAAACCTATCATATTCCAGGCATCTCCTCTGGAAGATCTCCGCACCTTTCCCCTATCGGCCAAGCGCAAAGCAGGACACCAGTTGGATTGGGTGCAGAAAGGTCAAGAGCCGGACGACTGGAAGCCGATGCATAGCGTGGGTCAAGGCATTCGGAAAATTCGGATACGGGATGCAACAGGTGGCCTACCGAATCATGTATGTGGCGAAATTCGCTGATGCCGTTTATGTGCTGCACTATTTTCAAAAGAAGACCCAGAAAACCCGCAAGGCAGATATGGATCTTGCCGGACAGCGGTACCGGGATTTATTGAAGGAAATGAAATCGTGAGCAAAGAACGATTTGCGAGTGTATGTGATGCGATTGAGGATGTTCGTGAACAAGCAGGGAATATGAAGCTACGTTCTCAGCTGATGATGTTACTCAAGAGCCATATTGCCCGTACCGGGATGAGCCAGGCCCGGGCGGCGCAGCTTTTTGGAGTAACACAGCCGCGCGTTTCCGATTTGGTGCGCGGCAAGATTGACCTGTTTAGTCTGGACATGTTGGTGAATATGGCGACAGCAGCAGAGCTACACATAGAGCTGCCGGTGCTGGATGCAGCCTGATGCTAACGGAGTCTATAGGCATCATAAAGGCCATTTTTACAGTAAGATATTAATGATGCATTCTGTCTGGTAAATCCGCAGGGAGATCATCCAATGTTATCCGGCATACCCTCTTGTTAGGCCCCACACAGTTGAGCACCTACTCACTCCGCCCAGCGAACCCCAGTGACCTTGAACTCACCTACGAGATCACACGAGACGCGATGCGGGAATACGTGATTCAGACCTGGGGCGCTTGGAACGAAGACGAGCAGCGAGAGAGGCATCTTCAGAACTACACGCCATCAACATATCGCATCGTTACGTTTGAGCTGGGCGAAGGGTTAGGCGTCAATTCTGCAGACGCAGCGCACTTCTTGAAGCTGCCGACCACCGCACTCGAGTTCCTGCGGAGGTAGGGTGTCTGCCACGAACCCGATAGCCTTGTAGAAGCGGATGGCTGGCTCGTTTTCCGCAAACACCCACAGGCTACACGTGCTGTAGCCCTGCTGAGACAAGAGCTCTCGCGCCCGTAGCCACAACTGACGCCCAACACCTTTGAACCAACTGTTCGGTGCCACGTAGATGGCCCACAGTTCCGCTTGAGAGGATGGTGCATCCTTGTCTCGGCAAGCACCGAACGACACCCAGCCAAGAATCGCCCCGCCATCCTTAGCGACGAGGAGCTCCGTTTGCCCAGATTCGACAATGTTCTTCCACATGGCCTCCCGCTTCTCGACTGACAAGGAGGCGAGATAGTCCGCAGGAAGGATTCGCGAGTAGGCCGAGCGCCATGCATCGACGTGAATCTCGGCAACAGCGCGGGCATCTTCAGGGACGGCGTGGACTACTTGCATGACGGCTAACGCCCTAGCTCAGCCGCGGCTCTGCCGCAGGCGGAGACGTCGGCTGGAGCGCCTTGTTAGCCTCTGGTCGTGCGATGAGGCTTGCGAGATGGCCCAACATCAACGCGGCTCTCACGCGACCCGAAAGCTGTGAGACGAATATTCCTCGCGCCACTTCTTTCGTGAGGCTGCTCTCAAGGTCTTTAACGATCTCAGCCTTCTCTTTGTCTTGGTGGTACTCAACCCCATTTAGCCAGCGTTTCAATGTTTCATCTTCAAACAATGGGACTCCACCAACAGTTACCTGAAAATAGGGCTGATAGTCTCCACGCTCGTAAGTGGAGCGCAGGAACTTTAGATGCTGGGCAATAGCGGTGCCCTTGGCCTGTCTTCCAATGGTGGCCGTCGCCTTCTCAAAGGATACCGGCTCTCTCGATAAGAATATCGGACGAGCAAGATGGAGAAGCTCGCAAACATCTCCATACGAAAACTCGGACAGAGTAAACGACAAGCCTGCTTCAGCGGTCCATGTGATGTTTTTTATTCTCGGAAACTCACCTTTAAGTAGGCGCGCTTCCTTGAGGCGATCGCAGTTTGTCAGATAGTGCTCAAGAAGTTGTACATCTGTTTCAGAGAAAGACAGCGTTACTTCCTCGCGAGTTGCGCCATCTTCGGATGTCGCCTTGAGAGTCCGCGTGATCATCTTTGAGGCTAACGCAAATTCGATGGCACTATCGGTGCAGTGTAACAAGGGGGTATGCCGTATAACATTGGATGATCTCCCTGCGGATTTACCAGACAGAATGCGTCTTTGTGTCCTATGTGGTGCCACCAATTATAACCATATGAGATTGTATTTATTAACCTTCTCCTAAAGCCGCAACATGAGACAAAACAATGAAATTCCGCTACTCTTACCCCATTAAGTATGCGGCATACTCTAGCCGATTCCAAGACATAAGTCTGTACCGGCCCTTCTGGTAATATTCACCCCAGTATCTTCGCCAGGTCCTCCGCTCTTAAGTGAGTATAGCGTTTCAGCATCTGCAAGGTCTTGTGCCCTGTGATGGCCGCCACCTGCATGGGATTCAATCCCTTCTCGAAGAAACGACTGGTGGCCTCGTGGCGGAGGTCGTGAAAGCGTAGGTCCTCGATACCTGCTCGGTGGCAGGCGCGAGCAAAGGCTTGTGTGATGCTATCTGCCCTGACACCCCACACCTCACCATCCATACGGCGGGGTAGGGCATCCAGTACGGCCAAGGCGCGACTGGACAGCGGTACTCGGCGCGGATCGCCAGTTTTGGAATCAGGGCCAGCAGGCTTGTCGTTCTGCATCAAAGGCCGGATATAAGACTGCAACCCGACCTCACCATGCCAGACATCAAAAAAATCCTCTTGCACACATGGAGACATCCATATAGGATTTGGGGCCAGCGCTTGCCTAATGTTTTAATATTCAGTATGTTACAAGAGGCAAATAGACGGTTCGCGCACCGGCCGGAATTGCAGTTCAAACTTGAATTCGCCCTCTAGCGACTATCACCATTCAAGAGGATAAGCATGTCGACGAAAAGAACGATACGATTCACAAAATTTAGCTTATACATTTCATTACTGCTGCCGGTCATGGCTCAGGCCGGTATTTTTGGCCTGCTCGGTGACGTCGAGAATGCGGCGCAAAGCACCGGGATACGTATGCCAAGCTCTCTGTCCAATCTCAGCCAGCTGGCTCAGGAAGTCCATGATGGTGGCTACAGCGCCTTGCCCGGAATGCCCAGTGCCAGCACGGCGGCAGCCTGTCCGCCGGGTTATACCTGCACGAAGAGCAATGCACCAACGTATCCGTCTACACAAAACATTGCTGCAGAACTTGCTCAGGTGACCTATATCCAGGAGGGCAACAGCGGGCCAGTGATCTACGATTTCCAGGATCCGCTCTGTCCCTACTGCCACAAACTCTTTGTAGAAGAGACAACCTTGATAAGGGAGGGGCGCTTGATCGTACGTTACGTGCCCGTGGCTTTTCTGAGTAGCCAAAGCACACGGATCGCAGCGGATATACTGCAATCGCCTAATCCCCCGGGTGTCTTGAATGCCTATGAGAGCGTAGCGTTCAGCAGCAACAATGCTGGCCTGCGAGCGTATATGGAAAGTCCGACAGGAGCAGCGCAACAAGATCTGGACACCAATAAGAGAGTCATGGAGTATCTCGGGTTCAATGGTGTCCCTGCCTTGGTCTTTCAGTTGAGTGATGGTCATTATGAGCATATCGACGGATTGATATCCACCCAACAAATGGAACGTTTATTGCCAGAGATGGCAAGCCCGGTTTCCGTCACTACTATACAAGGATCCACTGCGGTGACCGCCTCGGCCATATCCTCTAAAACGCCCTCAATTCTATGACGGAAGTGATTCGTGCATGGCTGCGTGCGTTAAGGCGGCGCAGTCAGCGCGCACGAATGTCTCGGTGGCGTTTTGGACCGATAGTGAACCGTTAGCTTCCTCCAGTAAAACTGGCTCATTCCCACCCATCGCAAAGGTTTCGCGTTATGACATGAGGCCGGAGCCGTATGCGGTAATTCCGCTCGTACGGATCTGTGCGGGGGGGGGGGGGTGGGTAACTACTGTCTCTACCGCGACCATACTTCCTGCAGCACGTACTCTGCGCTCATTTTGCAGTGAGATAATTTATAGTTTCCGTCTCATTAACGGTATAGCTAACCCCATCCTGATAACAGTATTGAATTATATTTATTTCGTGAACGCGACCATTTTCGGGATTAAAATATATTTTTACATCGGCTTTCTTCACGGGAGTTCTCGCCTCGACCTGAGGCAATGAAACGCCTGAAACATCCGATTGGAAAATAGAATAATTTTGCCTATCAACGACACCAGAAAGACCTTCTAGCGTTTCGCGATGATAGCTTATCCCACTGATTTGACGAACGCCGGACATATATGTGAAGAAGTTTTCTGATTTTCCCATTGGTTCCGCAATAGGAGATCTCAACTTTTCTGCCAATCGTCCATTCATATAGGAATAATCAGTACGACCCATTTGGACATTTTTTATGGTAACAGGTGGTATCCCCGGCACAGTGACCGTGAAGACCCCTGTTGATTTCCTATCAATCGGATCAGTAAGTACAGAGCCTCGAGTCACAGAATCACCCTGACTACTGGTGATGACAAAGGTCGCTTTTTCTGGAACATTGGATAAATTTGTCATGCTCTGAGAAATCAGGCCTTCATATTCTTGGAGCGACGTCACTGCATACGTCGATGTCGGCGCCGCAAATATCACTGTGGAAGCTATAAACAACACAAATACCTTATAGTTAAATCGCACATGTCCCTCCATTTTTCTTTTGTGGTTTCCCGCTCAGAAAAGTATGATTGCTTTGTAATGTGAAGCATAGTCTTCTAATGACCTATTTGGTACAACGAGCCGGCGGCTTCTGGTTGTCATCAAAAGCAAACCAATTTGTCTACTAAGATTGGCTGTTTGCTCCCTAGTAAGACGAGCCATACACTGATATTTCACCATAGGCTCCATACCCCCTGCAAACCTGATGTATCGTTACGCGACAAAATTTATAGCGGCAGGACAGCCATGAAAGCTCCATTCGATGCAAATGGTTATGTTTTCCGCTGCCACAATCTTCTGATACACCCTGTCAAGTTTTTTGTTTCCATACCCATCAGTATATAGTCGGCGACGCTAATGATCCACAGTCGAAACGGCGAGCGATGGAACGTCTGGGTTCAGTCTGTTACTGCCGTTCGCTCCGCAAGGTACTATGGCACCCCGTCGCCTGTAGACAAGGCCTGTCGCAAGAGGCCAAAGACGGTTGCCGCCGCGCGCTTCGGGCACACACTCCCCGCAACTGCTCTCACGCCGTCCATAGCTAGGGCCGACCCTGTCCTACAAGCATACTCAGCCGTCTGTGGATCAGGGGACTAGGATGATACTATTTTGTCCGTTGACAGCGCATGCGTGCTCTGCTCGCGGACAAACCGGATTAATAACCATAGGCAAGCCCGACACTCATACCGAGCAGATTGGTCGATGATGGGGGCTCCTTACCAATATACTCCGTGGCACCTTGATAAAACGTTACAATGCCCGTCCCAGTGTAGGTAAAGTGGGTGAAATTCAAGCCACCATAAACATGCCATCCACCAGAAATTTTATAGTCTGCATGAATCCCTACGGTTTCTTCTCCACTGGTGCCAAACCCAGAGGACCATTGGGATGTTTTGATACCTCCGCCAACAAGAGCAAGTACACGCATGTCAGCACCGAGGACCAACCTGGCTGTCGGTGCGTACTGATACATGAGACCGGCGCCAACAAACTCAGAATGGTAACGCTCATGAGTACCGGGAAGCTGTCTGTTCCACAATTGAAATCCACCCGCTACATATGGTGTAAGCATCATGTTATTACTAATAGAAAAACCTTTACCCAATTTTCCCAGGAAGTTCTGCGTGGTCGCCTGATCCGTTGTATCAGCGCGCCTAGCTGAGTTCGGTATGCCAGGGTTGTACGTGAACCCTTTATAAGCTATCCCGGCCGAAGAATAATTGTAATTAAGCGATAAATACAGATTTTTTGTAAGGTTGTCATTCATCCCAGAGAGATTTACCGAGAATCCTGGCAACCACCCTGATTCCGTATCATCCATTGGAGCGCTGAGGACACCGGTTGTGGCAAAGTGTTCTTGATAATTCATCAATGTACCCGTCGCCGCGAGACCTATTTCATTGTTGGCCGCAACGATTGGATTCTGGCTGGCATTCCAGGCGCTGTCGGCCATGGCAGAGGCGGAAAACAGGGCCAAACTTGCTGCGGTCAGGGTTGCGATAGCTTTCTTGTTGATCATGCGGACATCCTTTTATTTTATCCCTTAAGATAGTGTTCACGAGCTGAATCAGCCTGTAACTGATTGCAAAAACAACACACGTCGCAGAGTCAGTAAAGACTTATATAGAACATGATCCGTCTTCCGCAAGGCCAGTCCTTAACATTTCGCAACAATTTCCTCGGTGCCCACATCTTCCTTATGATCCCGCTTTCCGGGAGAATGGCGGCTCCACTGCCGAGGAGCCTGAGCGTGCCCCCCAAAGCGCTATTGCTGGCTGTTTGTACCGTTTTCTGTGTGGCTCAGGGCGCGCTGGCGCAAGCCAGCGTCGGAGCGTGGCTGGCGGACCCTCTGGATACCGAAAGTGGTATGAGCGCCAGCCCCGCGCAGGCGTGGACAGCACCTCGCAGACTCCCCGGAGTCCCCAAGCCCCAAACCCTCCCTGCGGCAGAGCAGGGCCAGGTCTGGACGCTGCCGCAACTCACCGCATATGCCCTCGCCCACAATCCGCAGACCGCCGCCGCCTGGGACGGTTTGCGCGCCCAGGCGGCAGGCCTGGGAATGGCGGAAAGCGCCTGGCTGCCCAGCCTCACCCTCAATACCAATTTCAGTCGTCGGCAGGCGGTTTCCACCATCGGCTTCACGGTGCCGGCACGCAACAGCGCCAACCCCAATCTGACCCTGAGTTACACCCTGTGGGACTTTGGCCTGCGCGTCGCCAAGGTGGATGCTGCCCGCGCCCAGGAATGGGTGGCGGGCTTCACTCAGAACCAGAGCATCCAGGGCGTTGCCTTCAGCGTCGCGCAGGCCTATTACCAGCTTCTCGGCAATCAATCCCTGTTGCTGGCCGATGAAAAGACCGTTGCGGAAAACCGGAAAAACCTGGAGGCCGCCGAAGTCCTGCATCGTGCCGGACAAGCCACCATCGGCGCCCTCTATCAGGCCCGTGCCGCCATGGCGCAGGCGCAGTCTACCCTCGCCGCGCAACGCCAGACCGTGCGCAGCAGCGAAGGATTGCTGGCCAGCACCCTGAACCTCGGTCCGCAGACCATGCTGAGGATAGCGCCCCTCAAACTCGGGCAGAAACCGCCCCAACTCCACAGCGCCGCTGAGACGTTGATGCACGCAGCCCTCACCGCCAATCCCGCGTTGCAGCAGGCGCGGGCCCAGGTTGCCGTAACCCAGGCCAACGTCCGCAGCGCCGAGGCCAGCGGTCTGCCCAGTCTGGGGGTCAGCAGTTCCTACGGCTACGCCTTTCAGAACGGCTATCTGCCCGGCGACACCTGGACCGTGGGTTTTACCCTGACCGTACCCCTCTTCACCGGTTTCAACACCCATTATCAGATACGCCAGACGCAGGCCCTGAGGGACCAGGCCCAATCCAACCTCGCGGCCAGCCGCAGCAGCACCGAAGCTACAGTCTGGCAGGATTTTCACAACTTCCAGGGCGCGGTTGCGGCCTACCCCGGCGCACAGAGCGGTCTGGAAAATGCCAGGAAGGCGCTGGAGGTGGTGCAGGCCCAGTATCGCGTCGGCCAGGCTACCATTCAGGATGTCCTCCTCGCCGAATCCACCCTGGCGCAGGCGCGCTACACCCTGATTCAGAATCTGGTTAACAGTTATGTGGCCCTGGCGCAACTCAGTCAGGCCGTCGGCATGCCTTTGGGAGAGAATACACCGTGACCCGTTCCCCCGTTGTCCTTCTGCTGACGCTGGCGACCCTCTCCCTGATGCTGAGCGGTTGCCAGACCAAGGCCAAACATGAGGCCCCGCCCCTGCAGGTCGGCCTGGTCAGCGTCAGCACCCGTCCCATGACCCATTATGAAGGTTTTCTGGGCACGGTGACGCCCCTGCAGACGGCGACCATCGTGCCGCAGACTTCCGGCATCCTGCAGAGCGTGCGGTTTACCGAGGGGAGCATGGTAGACAAGGGACAAACCCTGTTCACCATCGACCCGGCGCAGATGCAGGCAGCACTTGCCCAGGCCCAGGCCAAGCTGGTGGCGGATCAGGCCACTGCGCGCTATAACCGCAATATCGTGGAGCAGGACCGTCCACTGGCGGAAAAGGATTTCATCACCGTCCAGAGCTTCGATCAGGCGGTTTCCCAGGCGCAAGCGGCAACGGCGCAGGTGCAGGCGGATCAGGCCGCCCTGGAGCAGGCCCGCCTCAATCTCTCCTACACCCGCATCACCGCCCCCATCAGCGGCCGTATCGGCCTGGCCCAGGTCAAGGCAGGCAACCTGGTTGTCGCCAACCAGACGCAATTGGCGATCATCAACCAGGTTGCACCGATCACCGTGAATTTCAGCGTTCCCCAAAGCCTGCTCTCGGCGGCGCGGCTGGCCCAACAGCAGGCCATTCCGCTGCCGATCGAGGATGAGAAGGGTGGTACGGTGCTCGCTCAGGGCAAGCTCACCTTCATCGACAACAGCGTGAGCGCGGGAACCGCCACCATCAGCCTGCAGGCCACCGTACCCAATACCAACCTCGGCCTCTGGCCCGGACAGTACGTGCAGGTGCAGATGCCGATCCAGCAGTTGGCGCAGGCCACCGTGCTGCCGGTAGGCGCGATCCAGCAGGGCAGTACCGGGCCCTTTGTCTATACGGTGAAAGATGGCACGGCCATGGACAAGCCGGTGCAGGTGCTCTGGGAGTCGGGCACGGATGCGGTGGTGCAGGGGATAGACGCGGGTATTCGGGTGATTTATCCCCTCCCCGCCCGGCTCTATCCGGGGGTTAAGGTGGCGCTGAGCGGCGCGGGTGGGCCTGCCGTCCAACCCCCAGGGGCGCCGGGGAAAAGACCATGAATTTCTCCGCCCTGTTCATTCGTCGCCCGGTGATGACGGTCATACTGGTCCTCGGGCTGGTGCTCTATGGCATTTTTTCCTTTACGAACATGCCGGTGGCCCTGTTGCCCAGCGTGGACTTTCCGACGGTCCTGGTCGCGGCGAGTCTGCCGGGAGCAAGCCCGCAGACCATGGCCAGCGCCGTGGCGACACCGCTGGAAAAGCAGTTTTCCTCCATTCCCGGCCTTTCCTCCATGAGCTCGGTGAACAATCAGGGCTCGACGCGGGTCATTCTGCAGTTCGACCTCAGCCAGAACATCGATGTCGCCACCCAGAATGTGGAAAACGCGGTCACCCAGGCCTCTCACCTGCTGCCGCCGGGCATGCCCAGCCTGCCCTTCGTCAAGCAGCTCAATCCGTCGGCGGCGCCCATCGAGTTCATTGCCCTCGCTGCGCCCAATATGCCCATCTACCAGCTCAACCAGTATGCGGTGGACAAGGTGGTGCCCGCCATTTCCGGTATTCCCGGCGTCGCCCAGGTGCAGATCTTCGGGGAGCAGAATTACGCGGTGCGCATTCACGCCAACCCCTTCGCCATGCAGGCGCACGGAATATCGCTGCAGGCCCTTACCCAGGCCATTTCCAGTCATAACGTCAACCTGCCCCAGGGCACGGTGCTGGGTGCGGTGCGCAATTATGCGGTGAACGTGCATGGACAACTCCACGACGCTCAAGCCTTTGCGGGCATGCCCATTACTTTCGCCAATGGTGCGGTGGTGCCGCTGGCCGATATCGCCGAGGTCCGCAACGGGGTGGACAATGACCAGATCGCCAGCTGGATCGGTGGCCAGCGTGCCCTCATTCTCGCCGTGGTTCGCCAGCCCGACGCGGATACCGTGGCTATCTCCGACGCCATCCAGAAGCGCCTGCCGTTGCTGAGCGCCAGTCTGCCCGGCGGTGCCCACATGACCGTGGTGTACAACAAGGCAGACTATATCCGTGCGGCGGTGGAAGAGGTCGAGGTCACCCTGTTGCTCGCCTCCATACTGGTGGCCGGGGTGCTCTGGCTCTTCCTGCGCCGCGGCAGCCCGACCCTGATCGGCGCACTGGCAATCCCCGCCTCCATCCTCGGCACCTTCGCCATCATCTATGAGTTGGGGTACACCCTGAATACGCTGACGCTCCTCGCCCTGACCCTGTCGGTGGGCTTTGTGGTGGATGATGCGGTGGTCATGCTGGAGAACATCGCCCGTCACGAGGAAAATGGTGAAGAGCCCTATCAGGCAGCGCTCGTGGGCAGCCGGGAAATCGGCTTTACGGTGATCTCCATGACCCTGTCGCTGGCGGTGGTCTTTCTACCCTTTCTGGTCATGGGCGGCATCATCGGTCGTTTGTTTCGCGAATTCGGTGTCACCATCGCCGTGGTCATCCTGCTCTCCGGGCTGATCTCCCTGACCCTGACACCCATGCTCTGCGCCCGCTATCTGCGGGTGAAACACCAGGGACAGAGCCGCTTCGAGCGCGGTTTCATCCGGCTGCGTGACTGGTATGGACGCAGCCTGCGGGCGATGCTTGGACACCGCGGTTGGATATATGGCGGTGCCTTGCTGAGTCTGCTGGCCATGATCGGGCTTTTCATCATCCTCCCAAGGGCTTCATCCCCACCGAAGACAGCGGCATGATCATGGGCAACCTGGAGTATCCCCAGGGTATTTCCTTTGCCCAACTGGAGAAGACCCAGCAGGCCATCGCTGCTGCCGTCGGCCACAACGCGGCGGTGCAGGCGGTGATGTCCAGCGCCGGGCAGGGCGCCGGTGCCTTCGGTTCCGGCAACAGCGGGCGGCTGATCATCCGTCTCAAGCCGTTGGGCGAGCGGCCGTCGGGAACCCAGGTCATTGCCGAATTGCGCCAGACCGTCAGCCATTTCGCCGGGGTGCAGGCGAGTTTCCAGTTGCCGCCCGCTATCCAGATGGGGCCGGTCTCCTCCCAGTCCAATTATCAATATATTCTGCAGAGCGAAGACCAGGACAGCCTGAACGCGGCGGCGCCCAAACTGGTAACGGCCCTGCGCAAGGTACCCGGACTACAGGCCGTCAACAGTGACCTGCAGTTGGCCAATCCAGAGATCGAGGTACACATCCTGCATCAGCGGGCGCAGGCGCTGGGCGTTACCCCGGAAATCATCGAACAGGCGCTGAACTTTGCCTTCGGCGGCACCCAGGTGGGCACTATCTATGCCTCGACCAACCAATATGAGGTCATTCTCGACCTCGCGCGGCAGTTTCAGACGAATCTCGGCGCGCTTGCCGCCATCACCGTGCCGGGCAGCGCCGGGCTGGTGCCGCTGGCCGCACTGGCGCACTTCGCCTATGGCGTCGGCCCCCTGAGCATCAGCCACTACAACGGCCTGCCCAGTGTGACCATCTCCTTTAACCTGGCGCCCGGTGTTTCCCTGGGAAACGCCACCCAGGCGGTGCAGGACACGGCGGCAAAAATATTGCCTGCGGATGTGCAGGGGGAATTCGGAGGATCCGCGGCGGCATTCTCCCAGTCCACGGGCAGTCTGCCCATGCTGCTGCTGGCGACGGTGGCGCTGATCTACGCCATTCTGGCCATTCTCTATGAAGATTTCATCCATCCCCTGACCATCCTCACCGCCCTGCCCTTGGCTGGCTTTGGTGCCTTGCTGGCCCTCTGGATCTTTCATCAGGAACTGGATCTGTTCAGCTTCGTCGGCATCATCATGCTGGTGGGGTTGGTGAAAAAGAACGGCATCATCATGGTGGACTTTGCTATCCACCGCCGCCGCGAGGGCGCCACGGCGGTGGACGCCATGGTCGATGCCTGTATCACCCGCTTTCGTCCCATCATGATGACCAACCTTGCGGCGGTGCTGGGCATTCTGCCCATCGCCATCGGCATTGGCGCGGGCGCCGAGTCCCGGGTGCCCCTGGGCGTGGCGGTGGCGGGCGGTATCATCGTGTCGCAGTTCCTCACGCTCTACGTGACGCCGGCGTTCTACGTCCTCTTTGAGGGATGGAAAGGGCGCTGGAAGGGCCGCATGGCGGTTTCGGAAGCGAAGGCGGAGGGTGTCGGTTCTGCAATTTCGCCAAATTGTGATATATAGCGGACAAAGACCAATACCCGGGAGGCCCGGAAGATGCCCGCAAAAATTCTTTTTCTCCTGCTCGTGCTTGCCCTGTCAGGCTGCGCGTCCCTGCCACCACCTTCGTCAACCGCCACGGCCAGCGCCGCCGCGCAGGGCGCCGCGACGGCCGACCGTGATGCCGAAGCGGCACAGCAACGCCTTGCCGCCGTCGCCGCTCAGCGCGCCGGGGCCGAACAGCAATTCTGCCCGAACTGGCGGCAGGCGCTCGGCCAGGCGCGCCGCAACGCCATGGGTTGCGCGCGAATGCCGCTCGGTGAACAGGCCACCTGCTGGCAGGCGGTATCTCAATGGACGCAGGAAGAGAGCCGCTATTTCCATGCCCTGGCCCCCCTTTTCCAGGGGGGCGCCTACGCCACGCCGGCGGCGCAGGCGGCACGTTTTTTTGACCTGGCTCAGGGTTGGGCCATTACCTGTCAGGATGGCCAGAAAGCCTGCTCCGCCGCATCCGGCCACCAGCAGATGGACGACTATAAAAATGTCGTAAACCGCTTTTGCAGCCGCTGAGGATTTAGGTGTTGCTGGTTTTCATCCCCGGATGAACTAAATTATGCTGGTGCACCAGGGTACTGGAATCGATATGTTATCAGCAGCCGGTTATCACGCAGGGAGGTCCTCATGCTCAAAAAATTCGTCCAGGATTTCAAAACATTTCTGCAGCGCGGTAATGTCATCGATCTCGCCGTAGCTTTTGTGATCGGCTCGGCATTTTCCGCCATCGTTACTTCGCTGGTCAGCAACGTGATCATGCCGCCTATCGGCATGCTGCTCGACAAGGTCGATTTTTCCAACCTCTATATCGTATTGAAGCAAGGCACCGTTCCCGGCCCTTACCTGACCCTGGAAGCCGCCAAAAAGGCGGGCGCCGTAACCGTGAACTACGGCCTCTTCATTACCTCGCTGATCAGCTTTTTCATTATCGCCCTGGTGATATTTTCCATCGTGCGGGCGATCAACAAGCTCTACCCCAAACCCGCCCCGGCCGTGACCACCAAAACCTGCCCCTTCTGTGCCTCCGCCATTCCTTTGGCCGCGGTACGCTGTCCCAACTGCACCTCGCCACTGGAGTCCTGAAAATGCTCCCCACACTCGGGACCCGCCATTGATCTGGGAAAACCTGTTATACCTCATTATCGGCGTCGTGCTCGGTCTGGTGGTCGCCGGGCTGGTGGCGCGCAGCATGATCCAGCGTCAGCAGGATATCAGCGCGGCACTCCGGGAAGGACAGCAGGCCAGCGCAGCCCAGACGGAGAGCCTGCAGCACGAAATAAATGCCCTGCGGCAACAGGCCCGGGAACAGCAGGAAGTCCTCCGCCACGAGAGCGAGAGCAGGGCCGCCGCAGAAGCGGAAAGCGGTCGTATCCCGGCGCTCGAAAATGCCCTGGTGGCGGAACGCGGCAATACCGCGCGCCTGCAGACGGAAAACAGCGTCATTCGTGGCCAACTGGCAGAACTGGGTGAGCGGCTGGAACAGGAGCGTCTACGTGGTACAGAGAAGCTGGCGCTGCTGGAAGATGCCCGTCAACGTCTCGGCGACGCCTTCCAGTCCCTGTCCGCGGAGGCCCTGCGCCGCAACAACCAGTCCTTCCTGGAACTGGCGCGGGAAAATCTGGAGCGTTTCCAGGAAAGCGCGAAAACCGACTGGGAGGGCCGACAAAAGGCTGTAGGGCAACTGGTGGAGCCTATCCGTGAGTCCCTGGAGAAGGTGGGCACCCGCATCGATGCCATGGAGAAGACCCGCATCGATGCTTACGGCGCTCTCAATGAGCAGATCCGTGGTCTCGTCCAGGACCACCTGCCGCGCCTGCATCAGGAAACCGCGGCGCTGGTGAAGGCCCTGCGCCAGCCCGCGGCCCGGGGGCGCTGGGGCGAAATGCAGCTCAAGCGGGTCGTGGAGATGGCCGGGATGCTGGCTTACTGCGACTTTACGGAGCAGGAGGGAGTCAATACCGATTCTGGTCAGCAGCGTCCCGATCTGCTGGTGCGCCTGCCCGGGGGCAAACGCATCGTCGTCGATGCCAAGGCGCCACTGAGTGCTTATCTGGAGGCCATGGAAACCGATGATGAGCAGAAACGCGCACATTTCCTGCACAAGCATGCCAGCGAACTACGCACCCACATGACCCAGCTCAGCAAAAAATCCTACTGGGAACAGTTCCAGCCGACTCCGGAGTTCGTGGTCCTGTTCGTGCCCGGTGAGGTGTTCTTCAGTGCTGCCCTCCAGGAAGACCCGTCGCTTATCGAATACGGCGTCGAGCAGAAGGTGATCGTGGCCAGCCCCACCACCCTCATCGCTCTGCTGCGGGCGGTGGCCTATGGCTGGCGGCAGGAATCGCTGGCCGAAAATGCCCGTGCCATCAGCGATCTCGGCAAAGAGCTTTACGATCGTATCAGCATTTTGGCAGGGCACTGGGCGCGGGTGGGCAAGGGGCTGGGGCAGGCGGTGGAGGCCTACAACAGCGCGACGGGGTCGCTGGAAAGCCGGGTACTGGTCTCCGCGCGCAAGTTCCGCGACCTCAAGGCTACGCCCGAGGCAAAAGAGCTACCCGGCATGGACCCCGTGGAGCGGATCCCGCGCCTCCTTCAGGCGGAAGAATTCATCGGACCGGATACCACAGCCCCGCTCGCGGACCAGCACTAGCCGCAGGCGGAGCGCAGCAAGGTCAGGCGCCTTCCCGCCGCGTCTGCGCCTGTATCAGCGCCAGAGGCAGGCTGAAAGTCACCTTTTCCTCTACGCCGGGCATTTCTTGGGGCACTCGGGCGCCCCAGCCCCGGAGGGTGTCCATAATCTCCTGAACCAGGCTTTCCGGTGCCGAAGCCCCGGCACTGATACCAATCTTCCCCACACCTTCGAACCATTCGCGGCGCAACTGCTGAGCGTCCTCGATGAGATGGGTCCGCGTCCCCAGCCGCGTCCCCAGTTCTGCCAGGCGGCTGGAATTGGAACTGTTCGGCGCGCCCACCACCAGCAGGATATCGACATCAGGGGCCAGCGACTTCACCGCATCCTGGCGGTTCTGGGTGGCATAACAGATATCATCTTTTTTCGGACCTTCGATGAGGGGAAAACGTGAGCGCAAGGCGGCGATCACTTCTGCAGTGTCATCCATGCTCAAAGTGGTCTGAGTGATGTAGGCAAGCTTGTCCGGGTTGCGGGGCGCCAGGGTGGCCACATCGGAGACATTGGAAACCAGATACATCATGCCCTCCTCGACCTGACCCATGGTGCCTTCCACCTCCGGGTGTCCGGCGTGACCGATGAGTACCATTTCCATACCGTCCCGGCTGTATTTCTTAACTTCCATATGCACCTTGGTCACCAGCGGGCAGGTGGCGTCGAAGACGCTCAGACCCCGCGCCGCCGCGTGCTCACGGACGGCAATGGGCACGCCATGGGCGCTGAAAATGACCGTAGCCGCGTCCGGCACCTCATCCAGCTCTTCGACGAAGATGGCGCCACGGGCGCGCAGGTCTTCGACGACGTGACGGTTGTGAACGACCTCGTGACGCACATAGATAGGCGCACCGAAAAGCTCCAGGGCGCGATCGACGATCTGAATCGCCCGGTTGACCCCCGCGCAGAAACCACGCGGATTGGCTAACAAAATATCCATGCTGAGATTCCCGAAGTTGAACAGGGGGAATGGTCCGTCCTGCCGCCCGCCCTGTCAACCACCGCAAGTTGGCTATTCCGGTGGTGACTCAGAGATCGCCCCACAGCGCCTGGGTGACGGCGATAGCGGCAATGGCGGCAGTCTCCGCGCGCAGGATGCGCGGCCCCATGCGCAACGAGCGAAAGCCATGGGCCTGCGCGGCGGCCACCTCTTCTGCCGCCAGCCCACCCTCGGGGCCACTGAGCAGGGTGATCTCCGGCCCCGGATGGCCAAGATCGGTAAACCGCTGCGCGGCGTCGGGGTCGAGTACGAAGGCGGCCCCCCGCACACCGGCCCATGCGGTTTCCAGCGCAACCGGCGGAGCGAGTTCGGGAATCGTCGTGCTGCCGCTTTGCTCGCAGGCCGCAATGACGATATCCCGCCAGCGCGCCAGACGTTTCTCTCCGCGTGCTTCACTCAGTTGCACCACTCCGTGGCGGCAGGCCACCGGCTGAATCCGTCGCACCCCCAGTTCCACCGCCTTCTGTAGGCTCCAGTCCCAGCGCTCGCCGCGCGTCAGCGGCAAAAACACCTGAATGGCCAGCGGCGAACCGGTCGACCGCGGATGCCGCCCACTGATCGCCAACTGCGCTTGCGCCCCCGAAATCCCGGTCAGGGACGCCCGATACATCCAGCCATCGCCATTGAACAGGGTCAGCTCCTGGCCATGGCGGGCGCGCAACACCTTGAGCAGATGATGGCTGGCCCCCGCCGGCAGCAAAAAGGGGCCGCTTTCGGGCAGGTCGGAATCGGCGTATAAATGAATGCGCGGCATAGGTTACGATATCGGGCAGGAGAACACAGGTGGGATTATATCATCGTGGCGCTGGCGCGGGTGGCGCATGATCAATGACTCCGATTGCCGTCGCCCACCGGTCTGGCAGACGCGGCCCGGGCTGGTCCCGGCCTGGATATACAATCAGGCCCTCATTCTGCAGCACGCCGCCACCGGCCCCGTCTTCATTCCCCTGCGTTACGTCTCGGTCATGGCCATCCTGCTGGAACGCGAGTGGGTGTTCTGTGACTACCTCGGCGGCCGTGTTGCCGTTAGTGTCTGGCATCACTTCGACCACCAGTCCAGGGAAAACCTGCACGACGGCGTGACCTGCCAGATGGATCTTTTCAGCCCGGCAGGGGAGGAAATCCTGCGTCGCCTGCCCATGGAGTTTCATCAGGCCCTGAATAACGCGATCAAAAAGTCCGCAGAAAAAAGACGCCACCCTGCCCGGGTGATCGCGCTGGATATTCTAACGCGCCGGAGCCCGGGGCCGGATATCTAAGACGGATACGGGAGGCACGACCATGATACCGGAAATCGACCAGCAATGGGTCGGCAAACTGCTGCGCACCAGTGCCGAACGCTTCGTGCTGCCTCGTTTCCACGCCGTCAGCGCCAGCCGCAAACCCGATGGCAGTATCGTCACCAGTGCCGATATCGATAGCCAGAACTTTTTGCAGGACATGCTCACGGCCCGTTATCCCGATATCCCCCTGCTGGGAGAAGAAATGAGTGCAACGGAACAAACCCGCCTGTTGCACGAGGCTGACGCCCTTTGGTGCCTGGATCCGCTGGATGGCAGCAGCAATTTTGCCGCCGGCGTCCCGATCTTCGGTATCTCCCTGGCGTTACTGCAAGGCGGGCACTCGGTGCTCGGTTGGGTGTACGACCCGGTGCGCGCCGAGCTCTTCTCCGCAGCAAAGGGGAGTGGCGCGCGGGTGGACGGCGTACCTATGGCGGTTCGGCAGGCGCCGGCGCTCGGGCAATGCGTCGGCGTCCTGGACTACAAAAGGCTCGATCGCGCTCTCGCCCTGCGCCTGATCGACGAGCGGCCTTTCCACAGCCAACGCAACTTCGGCGCTTCCGTCCTCGAATGGTGCTGGCTCGCTGCCGGACGTTATCATTTTTACCTGCACGGCGCGCAACAACTCTGGGATCGCGCCGCAGGCGCCCTGATACTGCACGAGGCGGGCGGCAGGGCCACGCAATTCAACGGCGGCAGCCTCAGCGAAAATGATCTGCAGACGCGCTCCGTGCTCGCCACCCTCGATCCGCGGCTGCACCAGAGTTGGTCGCGGTGGCTGGAAGCGGTCGGTGAAACGCCTGCCGAGTTCCCAAATGCAGCCCTTTGATTTATGCTAAAACAATTCATCTCTCCCAACGAACCCGTCACTGAAGGAAAAGAATCGCATGGCCTCCATAGGTAATCTCGCACTGTCCCTGCTTCCCGTCACTGAATCCGCGGCCCGTGCCGCGAGCGGCTGGATCGGCCGCGGTGAAAAAGAACTCGGCGACGGCGCCGCAGTGGACGCCATGCGTATCGCCATTGCCCAGGTCCCCATGCGTGGGGTGGTGGTCATCGGTGAGGGCGAAAAGGACGAAGCGCCCATGCTCTACAATGGTGAGGTGGTAGGCTCGGGTGCCGGTCCAGAGGTAGAGATTGCCGTTGATCCTGTCGAAGGTACCACCTTTCTGGCCCAGGGCATGCCCGGCTCCATCTGCGTGCTGGCAGCGGCTCCCAAAGGCAGCATGTTCCAGCCCGGTCCGGCCTTCTATATGGACAAGCTGATCGTCCCGGCCCCGGCCCGCGGCAAAATCGATCCCGCTGCACCCATGAAGGACAAGCTCCACGACCTGGCCCGCGCCGTCGGCAAGGACGTCCGTGAATTGCGCATCTTCCTGCTCAAGAAGCCGCGTCACGAGGCCATGATCCGCGAAATTCAGGCCGCTGGCGCCACCGTGCGCCTGCAGACAGACGGCGACGTCAGCGGTGGCATCATGGCCGCCCTCGGCACCAAGGTGGATGCCATGATGGGTATCGGTGGCACTCCGGAAGGCGTCATTTCCGCCTGCGCCGCCCGCGCCATGGGCGCCGACATGTTTGGATGCCTCGCGCCGCAGAAACCTGGCGAAGCAGAAGCCATCGCCGCCGCCGGCCTCAAGGCCGGGCAGTGGCTGGGGCGTGATGAACTGGTGTCCAGCGATGACGTGCTCTTCGTGGCCACCGGCCTGACCTCCGGCGACATCCTCGATGGCGTGACCCGCTCCCACTACTTTGTGGAAAGTGAGAGCCTGGTTATTTCTGGTCACGACGGCATTCTGCGCCGGGTCCGCACCCACCAGCGCATCGACTGATTTCTATATTATTGAGGAGTATGTTATGACTGTGACCCGTACAGATCTGGCGAACGCCATCCGCGTTCTCACCATGGACGCCGTGGAAAAGGCAAAATCCGGTCATCCCGGCATGCCCATGGGCATGGCGGACATCGCCGAAGTGCTGTGGAACGACTTTCTGGTCCACAACCCCGCCGATACCCATTGGGCCAACCGCGACCGCTTCATTCTGTCCAATGGACACGGTTCCCTCCTGCAGTACGCGCTCCTCCATCTCACCGGCTACGATGTCTCCATGGAAGACCTCAAAAACTTCCGTCAGTGGCACAGCAAGACCCCTGGTCATCCGGAGTACCGCGACACTCCAGGCATTGAAACCACCACTGGCCCCCTGGGTCAGGGCCTTGCCAACGGTGTCGGAATGGCGCTGGCGGAGCATATGCTGGCCAGTCACTTCAACCGCCCCGATCACGAAATCATCCATCACTACACGTATGTATTCCTCGGTGATGGCTGCCTCATGGAAGGCGTTTCTCATGAGGTCTGTTCCCTGGCGGGTGTCTGGGGACTGGGCAAGCTCATCTGTTTCTACGATGACAACAATATCTCCATTGACGGTCATGTGGGTGACTGGTTCGCCGACAACACCCCGGCGCGTTTCGAGGCTTACGGCTGGCATGTGATCCGTCACGTCGACGGACACGACCCCGAAGCCATCAAAAGGGCCATCGTGGATGCCCGCAAGCAGACCGGCAAGCCCACCCTGATCTGTTGCAAAACCGTCATCGGCCATGGCTCCCCCAACAAGGCCGGCAGCCATGACTGTCATGGCGCGCCTCTGGGCGCCGAAGAAGTCTGCCTGACCCGGGAAAACCTGGGCTGGTCTGCGGAGCCGTTCCAGATTCCCGAGGCCGTTTACCGCGCCTATGATGCCCGGGCCAAAGGGGAGGCCGCGGAGGCCGCCTGGAAGGCCCGTTTCGCCAAATACCGGGAACTCTATCCCGAAGAGGCGGCAGAGCTCGAGCGGCGCCTGGCCGGTACCCCCGCCAGCGATTTCGACGCGGCGGCGGCGGCGCTCATCGCCGATTTCCGTAAGACGGCGCCCAAAATCGCTACCCGCGTGGCATCCGGTCAGTGCATTCAGGCCCTTGCACCGAAGTTGCCCGAATTTATCGGTGGTTCCGCCGATCTCACGCCTTCCAACAACACGCGCTGGAAGGAAGCCATCGACATCGGCCCGCATCGCCTGATGGGCAACTACATCCACTACGGCGTGCGGGAATTCGGCATGTCCGCCATCATGAACGGCATCGCTCTCTACGGCGGTTTCCTGCCCTTCGGCGGCACCTTCCTGATTTTCTCCGACTATAGCCGCAATGCGATCCGGATGTCGGCGCTGATGGGTATTCGCGTGATCTATGTGATGACCCATGACTCCATCGGTCTCGGCGAAGACGGCCCCACCCACCAGCCCATCGAGCAGGTCAACAGCCTGCGTCTGATCCCCAACCTCCATGTCTGGCGCCCGGCGGATGCCGTGGAAACCACCATCGCCTGGGAATCCTCGGTCAAACTGGAACGGACGCCATCCCTGCTGGCCCTCAGCCGGCAGAATCTCCCGGCGCTGCCCCATACCGACGAGACCGTGGCCAATGCCCGGCGCGGCGGCTATGTGCTCAAGGAGGCCGAAAACGGCAAGGCCGAGGGTATCCTGATCGCCACCGGCTCCGAAGTGGAGCTGGCGCTGGCGGCCCAGGCCAAGCTGGCGGAGCAGGGGCATCACGTGCGCGTGGTTTCCATGCCGTGCATGAATATCTTTGCGGCGCAGGACGCGGCGTATCAGGAGAGTGTCCTGCCAGGCAGCATCACCAAGCGTGTGGCCATCGAAGCGGGCACCACGGGGCTCTGGTACCGGTATGTGGGTCTGCACGGCGCGGTCATCGGCATCGACCACTTTGGCGCCTCGGCCCCGGCCTCGGTCCTGTTCGAGAAATTCGGCTTCACGGCGGATAACGTCGTCGCGCGCTTCCAGGCACTGTAAATCATTCATTCTAAAACGTTGAGGAGTTCACATTATGGCACTGCGTATTGGTATTAACGGCTATGGGCGTATCGGACGGAACATCCTGCGGGCCGTCTATGAGGCGAACCGCACCGGCGAAGTTCAGATTGTCGCGGTCAATGACCTCGGCAGCCCCGAAACCAACGCCCACCTGACACAGTATGATTCCGTGCATGGCAAATTCCCTTTCTCGGTGAACGTGGACGACGGCGACATGCTGATCGGCGACGACCGGGTCAAGGTGCTGGCCGAGCGCGATCCTTCCAAACTGCCCTGGGGCGATCTGGGCGTGGACGTGGTCCTGGAGTGCACCGGCTTCTTTGCCTCCCGCGAAAAGGCGGCCCTGCACCTCAAGGGCGGCGCCAGGAAAGTGCTGATTTCCGCACCGGCAAAAGATGCGGTCGACCTCACCGTCGTCTACGGCGTCAACCACCAGTTGCTCGACCCCGCCAAGCACCACATCGTCTCCAACGGTTCCTGCACCACCAACTGCCTCGCACCCCTGGCCAAGACCCTCAATGATCTCGCCGGCATCGAGGCGGGAACCATGAACACCATCCACTCCATGACCAATGATCAGCGCATCATCGATGTCTATCACGAAGACCTGCGCCGCGCCCGCGCTGCCGGCATGAGCATGATCCCCACCAGCACTGGTGCCGCCAAGGCCATCGGCCTGGTACTGCCGGAACTGGCAGGCAAGCTGGACGGCTTCGCCATTCGCGTGCCCACGCAGAACGTCTCCCTCGTTGACCTCACCTGTATCGTCAACAAGGAAGTCTCCATCGACGAAATCCACGCCGCCATGAAAGCAGCCAGCCAAGGCGCACTCAAGGGTGTCTACGGCTACAACGACAAGCCTCTGGTCTCCATCGACTTCAACCACAATCCGCACTCCTCCACCTATGAGGCCTCACTGACCAAGGTCAAGGGCAAGCTGGTCAAGGTCTGCTCCTGGTACGACAACGAGTGGGGTTTCTCCAACCGTATGGTGGATACCGCCCTCGCCATGATGGGTCAGGCCCGCTGAGGAGGAATCCGTGACCATAAATGTCCTGCGTATGATGGATGTGCCATTAAAGGGCAAGCGGGTGCTGATTCGTGAGGACCTCAACGTCCCCATGAATGATGCGGGGGCTATTACCGATGACACCCGCATCCGCGCCAGCCTGCCCACCATTCGCGCCGCGCTGGCCGGCGGCGCGCGTGTGATGCTGATGTCCCATCTCGGGCGTCCCAAGGAAGGCGTTTTCGACGAAAAGGCCAGCCTCGCTCCGGTCGCCGCCCACCTCAGCCAGTTGCTGGGCCGCGATGTGCCGTTGGTACGGGACTGGCTGGAAGCCGGTAAAGACCGCCTTGCGCAGCTTCGGGACGGCGATGTCGTCGTGCTGGAAAACGTGCGCTTCAATACTGGCGAAAGCAAGGACGACGAGGTGCTGTCCAAAAAGATGGCTGCGCTCTGTGACGTGTTTGTGATGGATGCCTTCGGTACCGCCCATCGCGCCCAGGCCAGCACCCATGGGGTCGGCAGGTTCGCTCCCGTCGCCTGCGCCGGTCCGCTGCTGGTCAATGAGCTGGACGCACTGGGCAAGGCCCTGCAGAACCCCCGGCGTCCTCTGGTCGCCATTGTCGCCGGGTCCAAGGTGTCCACCAAGCTGACCATCCTAAAGTCCCTGGCGGACAAGGTGGATCAACTGGTGGTGGGTGGCGGCATCGCCAACACCTTCATCCTCGCCGCAGGTCATTCCGTCGGCAAATCCCTCTGTGAAGCGGATCTGGTGCCTGATGCTCAGGCCATCATCGCCGCAGCCAGGGCCAAGGGCGGCGATGTCCCGCTGCCCAGCGACGTGGTGGTCGCCAAGGCATTTTCGGCGACGGCCCCGGCGCGAACCTGCAGGGTGGATGATATCGCTGCCGATGACATGGTGCTCGATATCGGTCCCGACACCGCCAAAACGCTGGGCGATATCCTGCGCAAGGCGGGCACCATCGTCTGGAATGGCCCGGTGGGCGTATTTGAGTTTGACGCTTTCGCCCATGGCACTGAGGCCATCGCCCGGGCAGTGGCGGAAAGCAGCGCCTTTTCCATTGCCGGGGGGGGGACACCATTGCGGCGATCAACAAATTCCATATCGAAGATAAGGTCTCCTATATCAGTACGGGTGGGGGCGCCTTCCTGGAATTTCTCGAAGGCAAGACTCTGCCTGCCGTAGCCATGCTGGAAGAACGTGCACGAGGTACACACACTTGATACGCCGGACGAAGATCGTCGCAACCCTGGGTCCCGCCAGTTCTGATGTGCGGGTCATCGATCGCCTGATCGAGGCGGGTGTTGATGTCGTTCGCCTCAACTTCTCCCATGGCGCGGCAGAGGATCACGTCAAGCGTGCGGAGATGGTCCGGGAAAGGGCGCGCGCTCATGGCCGGGCCATCGGGGTGCTGGCCGATCTGCAGGGGCCCAAAATCCGCATCGGCAAATTTGCCGAAGGCAAGATCCATATCCGGGAAGGCGAGCCTTTTATTCTCGATACCACGTGCACCATTGGCGATCAGACGCGGGTTGGCGTGACCTACCCGCAACTGATCAATGATGTGGACCGGGGGGCAACCCTGCTGCTCAATGACGGCATGATCGTGCTCTGGGTGGAAAAGGTGCAGGGCTCCGAAATTCACACCCGGGTGGTGCAGGGTGGTGAACTCTCCAACAGCAAGGGCATCAACCGGGCGGGTGGTGGCCTGACGGCGCCGGCGCTGACCGATAAGGACCGGGCGGACATCATCACCGCTGCGCGCCTCGAGGCGGACTATCTGGCGGTTTCTTTTCCGCGCAGCGCCGCCGACATGGAGGAAGCCCGTCGTCTCTTCCGCGAGGCGGGTGGTCACGGCGCCTTGGTTGCCAAAATCGAGCGGGCCGAGGCGGTAGAGGCCATCGAAGAGATTATGGCGGTGTCCGAGGCGGTCATGGTGGCGCGGGGCGACCTCGGCGTTGAGATCGGCGATGCGGCGGTGCCTCCGGTGCAGAAGCGGATTATCGCCTTGGCGCAGAAGTACAACTGTCTGACGATCACGGCGACGCAGATGATGGAGTCCATGATTCACCAGCCGATTCCTACCCGCGCCGAAGTTTCCGATGTGGCCAATGCGGTCCTCGACGGTACGGATGCGGTGATGCTGTCCGCCGAAACGGCAAGCGGAGCCTTCCCGGTAGAGGCGGTCGCCGCCATGGACCGTACCTGTCGCGCAGCCGAGCGCCAGGCACCGGCCACCGGTACCGTGCAGATCATCGACCGGCCACTGGAACGCATGGACGAAACCATCGCAGCGGCAGCCATTCTGGCCACCATGCGCTCGCCCATCGTGGCCATCGCGGCTTTTACCGAGAGTGGTTCCACGGCGCTGTGGCTGTCCCGCGCCAATCCCCGGGTGCCCATCTACGCGCTGACCCCCCAGGTCTATACCCGGCGCAAGGTGACTTTGTATCGCGGTGTCCACCCGGTCAATTTCCCCCAGAGTCGCCATGATGACCCCCTGCAGGTGATGCATGCGGCCGAGGATGAACTGCGGCGGCGCGGCGTCGTTCGCGACGGAGATTTGATCCTCATCACCATCGGTGAGCCCATGGGCGCTCCGGGTGGCACCAATACCCTCAAGCTGGTGCGGGTCGGCGATGTCACGCACCGCGCCTGAGTCTGGCCACTCCCGACCGTTACGGGGCCCGGCTTGCGGTTTGGGGGGCTCCTCTATACGATTGCTCAAGACCCAATCCATTTTTATTCACATTTAGGAGAAGTATTATGGCCCTGGTTTCATTGCGTCAGTTGTTGGATCATGCCGCGGAACACAGCTACGGCATCCCCGCCTTTAACGTCAACAACCTGGAGCAGGTGCGCGCGATCATGGAAGCGGCGGCTGCCGCCGACGCGCCGGTCATCCTTCAGGCGTCCGCCGGTGCCCGCAAGTATGCTGGCGAACCCTTTCTGCGCCATCTGATTCTGGCCGCCATCGAAGAGTATCCCGACATCCCCGTCGTCCTGCATCAGGATCACGGCGCGAGCCCGGCGGTTTGCATCCAGGCCATCCGCTCCGGCTTCTCCAGCGTGATGATGGACGGTTCCCTGCTGGAGGACGCCAAGACCCCCGCCAGCTATGATTACAATGCCACTGTGACCGGCAGGGTCGTGGAGATGTCTCACGCCGTCGGTGTGACCGTCGAGGGCGAACTGGGCTGCCTCGGCTCCCTGGAAACCGGCATGGCGGGCGAAGAGGACGGTGTCGGTGCCGAGGGCTGTCTGAGCCATGACCAGATGCTGACCGATCCCGAAGAAGCGGCCCGATTCGTGAAAGCCACCAAAGTGGACGCCCTGGCGATCGCCATCGGCACCAGCCACGGCGCTTACAAGTTCACCCGGCCGCCGACCGGCAAGGTCCTGCGTATCGACCGGATCAAGGAAATTCACGCCCGTATCCCGGATACCCATCTGGTCATGCACGGCTCCAGCTCGGTGCCGCAGGACTGGTTGAAGATCATCCACGAATTCGGTGGCGACATCGGCGAAACCTACGGTGTGCCGGTAGAGGAAATTCAGGAAGGCATCAAGTACGGTGTGCGCAAGGTCAACATCGATACCGATCTGCGCTTGGCGGCAACCGGTGCGGTGCGTCAGAGTCTGGCCAAAAATCCCAAGAACTTTGATCCTCGCAAGTTCCTGACTGCCTCCATCGATGCCATGCGCGATATCTGCCGGTTGCGTTATGAGGCCTTCGGTAGCGCCGGGCAGGCCAGCAAGATCAAGGCCATCCCGCTGGATACCATGTTCAGGCGCTACAGCAAGGGTGAACTCGACCCCCGCGTCACCGGCGTCTAAATAACGCTACCTATCGGTCGACTGGCGAGGGCGCATGGCGCTCTCGCCTTGTTTTGGAGGCAAAATGACTCAGTTCAAGATTTCCCCGTCCATCCTTTCGGCGGATTTTGCCCGTCTGGGTGAAGAAGTGCGCGCCGTCGATGCGGCGGGTGCCGACTATATCCATATCGACGTCATGGACAACCATTTCGTCCCCAATCTGACCATCGGTCCGCTGGTGGCGGCCGCCATCAAGCCCCACACCCAAAAGCCGCTGGATGTCCACCTCATGATCTCACCGGTGGATAGCATCATTCCCGATTTCGCCAAGGCCGGCGCCGATATCATTACCGTGCATCCCGAAGCGACGATCCATCTGGACCGTACCATTCAGTTGATCCACGGCCTGGGTTGTAAGGCTGGCGTTTCCCTCAATCCTTCCACGCCCCTCGATGTGCTGGACTATGTCCTGGAGAGTCTTGACCTGGTGCTGGTGATGAGCGTCAACCCCGGTTTCGGCGGGCAGAGCTTCATCGAGTACACCCTGCGCAAGATCGAGGCGATCCGCAAGCGCATCGAGGCGACCGGCAAGGCTATCGAACTGGAAGTGGATGGTGGCGTCAAGGTGGACAATGTGCGGCGGGTCGCCGATGCCGGCGCCGATGTCTTCGTGGCGGGCAGCGCCATTTATAACACCCCCGACTACGCTGCGACCATCGCCGCTTTCCGCAAAGCCCTGGCGGGCTGAATCATGGTAACGCTGAATACCGGTACGCCGTTTACCGCGCGCGTCGTCCTGCTCGATCTGGATGGCACGCTGATAGACACCGCGCCGGACCTGGCCGGTGCGGCCAACCATGTGCTACAAAAACTCGGGCGTGCGCCCGCCGAAATGCCGGTCATTCGTGGCTTCATCGGTAACGGTGTCCGTGAACTGATGCGTCGCGCGTTAGCGATCTATAGCGATCCCAGCGAAGCGGAACTGGATGCGGCCATGGTCGATTTCAGCAAGTACTACGGGGAGCATCTGCTGGATCATAGCGTGATCTACCCGGGCGTGCGCAGAACGCTGGAGACCTTGCAGGCTCAGGGCCGGGAACTGGTATGTATCACCAACAAGACCGCGGCCTTCACCGTGCCGCTGCTCCAGCGACTGGACCTCTACAATTTTTTCGGACTGGTCCTGTCCGGCGACAGCCTGCCACGGAAAAAGCCCGACCCGTTGCCCCTGACCCACACGGCTGAACACTTTCATCAGCCGGTGGAAAACTGCCTGCTGGTCGGCGATTCACGTAACGACACCGAGGCGGCACGCGCGGCGGGCATGCCCATTGCCTGCGTGACCTACGGTTATAACGGCGACGAGTCCGTTCATTGCCTGGAGCCCGACGCGGTACTGGACAACATGAGCGAATTATTGGATATTCTGGCGTAGCGTTGCGAGGGATCAGAGGTACCATGCGGAAAACACTGCGGTGGGAGAGACGATGGCGTTGCTGCTGAAAGGCAGTGGCTTCCTTATCTATCGCTCTAACGAGGTGATCCGTGATTCCAAAAGCAACCTTTGAGGCCTTGGCGCGCCAAGGCTACAACCGTATACCCCTTTCCCGTGAGGTCATCGCCGACCTCGATACTCCCTTATCGGCCTATCTCAAGCTGGTCGACGGTCCCTATGCCTACCTGCTGGAATCTGTGCAGGGCGGCGAGAAATGGGGCCGTTATTCCATCATCGGTCTTCCGGCACAGCAGATATTGCGAGTCACCCAGGGGGTTGTCACTGTTCATGTGGACGGCGTCGAGACCGAGCGGGCTACCCCGGCGGACCCGTTGGAATGGATCAGCGCCTTCCGCAGACGCTTCCATGTAGCACCACTGGAAAATGCCGATGAGCGTTTCAGCGGCGGCTTGGTAGGCTATTTTGGCTACGATATCGTCCGCAGCATCGAACCCCGCCTCGCCCGCAGCACGCCTTTGCCCGACCCGCTGGGGTTGCCGGAAATACAGTTGCTGGTGGCCGACGAACTGCTGATCTTCGATAACCTGCGCGGGACCCTCCGCCTGTTGGTGCATGCCGACCCCGCCCAACCCGAGGCCTGGGAGCGTGGCACCGCCCGCCTGCGGGCGCTACAACAGCGGTTGCGCGAGTCGGTACCGCCGTCCCCACCGCCAGTGAGCACCCGACACGTGCGCGAGGAAGATTTCACTGCCAGCTTCAGTCGTGAGGGCTATATGGCGGCAGTGCGCACCATCAAGGCATATATCGGCGCCGGGGACGTGATGCAAGTGGTGCCCTCCCAACGCCTGTCCACACCGCTGGCCGCGCACCCCCTGGATCTCTATCGCGCCCTGCGTGGCATCAACCCTTCCCCCTACATGTTTTATGTGGACTTGGGGGATACCCATCTGGTGGGCTCGTCGCCGGAGATACTGGTGCGCGTCGAAGAGGATCAGGTCACGGTGCGCCCTATTGCCGGCACCCGTCCGCGCGGCAAGAGCCGCGCCGAAGATGAGGCGCTGGAGCAGGAACTCCTCGCCGACCCCAAAGAGCGCGCCGAACACCTCATGCTCATCGACCTGGCGCGCAACGATGTGGGGCGTATCGCCGACACCGGTTCGGTGCAGCTAACCGATTCGTTTGGTATCGAACGCTACTCCCATGTCATGCACATTGTCTCCCAGGTCACGGGACGATTGCGCCCGGAGCTGGACGCCATGGATGCTTTACGAGCGACCTTCCCGGCAGGCACGGTGTCCGGTGCGCCCAAGATTCGCGCCATGGAAATCATCCGTGAGGTGGAGCCGGTAGCGCGCGGCGTCTATGCCGGAGCGGTGGGCTACTGGGGCTGGAATGGCAATATGGACACCTGCATTGCCATTCGCACCGCCGTCATCAAGGATGGCATGCTGCATATCCAGGCGGGCGGCGGCATTGTCGCCGACTCGGAGCCCGCGGCGGAGTGGGAAGAAACCATGAACAAACGCCGCGCCATGTTCCGCGCCGTAGCACTGGCCGAAAACGGCCTCGACCCCGAAGGGAGGGCAGATCATGCTACTCATGATTGATAACTACGACAGCTTCACCTACAACCTGGTGCAATACTTCGGCGAACTGGGGGCGGAAGTGCGGGTCGAGCGCAATGATGCCATCGACGTGGCGGCTGTTGAACAACTAGCTCCCAGCCGCATCTGCATCTCCCCTGGACCCTGCACACCCAACGAAGCAGGCATTTCGCTGGACGTCATCCATCATTTCGCCGGGAAAATCCCGCTGCTCGGCGTTTGTCTCGGGCATCAGGCCATCGGTCAGGCGTTCGGCGGCAAAGTCATCCGTGCCGACAAAGTGATGCATGGCAAGACCTCACCAATTTTCCATAACGGCAAAGGAGTCTTCCGCGACTTACCCGACCCCTTTGTCGCCACCCGTTATCACTCCCTGATCGTCGAGCGCGACTCACTGCCCGAGGCGCTGGAGGTGACGGCCTGGACCGCAGAAGGAGAAATCATGGGCTTGCGCCACCGTACCCTGGATGTGGAGGGTGTACAGTTTCACCCAGAGTCCATTCTTAGCGAGCACGGCAAGACCTTGCTGCAACACTTTCTGCAAGGGGGCGCACGATGATCGTCCGGGACATACTCGAACAAATCGTGGCGGGGCAGGACTTGTCGCGCAAAGAGGCGGAAACAGTCTTCGCCTCTATCATGGCCGGCGCATGGACCCCCGCCCAGATCGGCGCTCTGCTCATGGGACTCCGCATGAAGGGGCAGCGGGTCGAGGAACTGGTGGGCGCCACCCAGGCCTTGCGCGCCTGTATGACGCGGGTGGAGGTCTCCACCGATCACCTGCTCGATACCTGCGGTACCGGAGGTGACGCACTGAGCACCTTCAACATATCGACGGTGTCTGCCGTGGTGGCGGCGGCCGGCGGGGCGCGGGTGGCCAAACACGGTAACCGTTCCATGGTCAGCCGCAGCGGCAGCGCTGACGTGCTGGAAGCCGCGGGTTTGCCCATGGACATGAGCCCCGCAGAAGTCGCCGACAGTATCGAGCGCATCGGTATTGGTTTTCTATTCGCGCCGGCGCACCACGGTGCCATGCGTTACGCCGTTGGTCCGCGCAAGGAGCTCGCTATCCGTTCGCTGTTCAATCTCATGGGGCCACTGAGCAACCCGGCGGGGGCGCCGCACCAGGTACTCGGCGTTTATGCCGAGCGCTGGCTGATTCCCATGGCAGAAGCCGCCCGGGAACTGGGATCACGCCATGTGCTGGTGGTACATGGGCACGATGGCGTGGATGAGATCAGCCTGTCCGGGCCATCAGACATAGCCGAGTTAAAAGACGGGACGATCAGTCGCAGCCGGGTTCAGCCGGAGGACTTCGGGTTGTCACGAGCACCGCTGGCGACCCTGCAAATCGACAGCGTGGCGGCGGCCCTGGCGGCGGCGGAAGAGGTATTGCAGGATCGCCCCGGACCGCGTCGCGACGTCGTTCTGCTCAATGCCGGGGCCGCCCTCTATGCGGCAGACGTGGTCCCCGATATGGCGGTGGGCGTGGTGGTCGCCCGGGCTGTGCTCAAATCCGGCGCCGCCTGGGATAAGTGGCAGGCATTGCTGGGCAGGACTTCACAGGGATAAGACATGACCGACATACTTCAGGAAATCATTGCCCATAAGCGGGAGGAACTGGTGGAGCGCCAAACCCGCCTGGGCCTTGCGGAGTTGCAGGCGGCAGTGGCCCTGACGGCACCGCCGCGCAACTTCGTCGGCGCCATTCGGGCCAGAATGGCCCAGGGACAGCCCGCAGTGATCGCCGAAATCAAAAAGGCATCGCCCTCGGCGGGGGTAATCCGCGAAGACTTCAACCCGGTGACCATTGCCCAAGACTACGCCGCCCATGGTGCAGCCTGCTTGTCGGTGCTGACCGATGAACACTATTTTCAGGGCGCCGACCTCTATCTCGCCGCCGCCCGTGAGGCCTGCCCACTGCCCGTGCTGCGCAAGGATTTCTGCATCGATCCCTATCAGGTCTGGGAGGCACGGGCCATTGGGGCCGACGCCATCCTGCTCATCGTTGCGGCCCTGAGCGATGCGGAGCTGCAGAGTCTGGAGACAACGGCGCAGAGCCTGGGCCTGGCGGTGCTGGTGGAGGTGCATGATGCAGCCGAGTTACAGCGCGCGTTAAAATTGCGGACCCCACTGATCGGCATCAATAACCGGGACCTGCGGCGTTTTGTCACCGAGATTGAAACCACGCTGAAACTGCTCCCGGAGATTCCCCGAGAGCGGATCGTCGTCACCGAAAGCGGCATCCGCAGCCGGGAGGAGGTAGCCACCCTGCGCGCGGCGGGAGTCGGTGCCTTTCTCGTTGGCGAGGCATTTATGCGCACTGCCCAGCCGGGAGACGCCCTGCAACACCTGTTTTTTGACTAAACGCAGTTTACACGGCTAGTTGATTGTCATTAAATGGGAATCGGTGGTGTCCGGGAATAGGGAGCGAAGAGTGGAAGCACGCGTACAATGGATGGGTCCTGGGCAGATGAGCTTCGTTGCCGACGCCGACAGTGGCCATGCCTTGGTCATGGATGGCGCCGCCGAGATCGGCGGACGTAATCTCGGCCCGCGCCCCATGGAGCTCCTGCTGATGGGTCTGGGCGGATGCTCCAGTATCGATGTGGTGATGATCCTTCAGAAGTCCCGGCAGGATATCCGCAGCTGTGTGGTGGAGTTGGCGGCCCAGCGGGCGGAGCAGGACCCGAAGGTGTTCACCGGGATTCATCTGCATTTTGTGGTATCCGGCAAGGCGCTTGATCCCAAGCGGGTAAGCCACGCCATCGGCCTATCCGCAGAAAAATATTGCTCGGCCAGCATCATGTTGGGCAAAACTGCGGCGATCACCCACGACTATGAGATTCGAGAAGAATGCTGAGGATGCCTCCATGCTACTGAGTAAAACCAGCGAATACGCCTTACAGGCCCTGATCTACCTCGCGGCACAGCCATCCGGGCAGCCGGTGCTGAGTCGGGACATATCCGATTACCTACACGTCCCGGCCCAGTATCTGGCGAAGATCCTGCAGGATCTGGCCAAGCGCGGGGTGCTCGATTCCTTCAAGGGCCGCGGCGGCGGCTTTGTCCTGCGCCCCGGAGCAGGACAGATGAACATCCTCGACATCATCGAGATCGTGGAAGGGCAGGCGTTTGGTCAGGGCTGCGTACTCGGCCTCAAGGCGTGCGCGGATGAAACCGCCTGCCCCGTGCATACCCAGTGGAAGCCGCTCAAGGCCGAGGTGATCGACCTGCTCGGCAGACAGACCATCGCCAGCATGGCGGAGGCCGTAATGGCCGGTCGTTACCGCATCCACTTGGCGGGTGGGGACCACTTGCATATCCGCCCGGCGCCGACATCCGGCAGTGATTTTTCCTGAGCCGTCAGACCCACAGCGCCCCCCGCGTCAGAACCTTGGAAAAAACCCCCATCGCCAGGCGGATGGGCATGGGGAGTTTTTCCGCGCCCAGTTCTTCCGCTTTTGCGGCATGCCCGACTTCGTCATCGCGCATCTGCGCCACGATGGCGCGACTGCGGCCATCGTCGGCAGGGAGTTCATCCAGATGGCTGTTGAGATGTTCTTCCACCTGATTTTCTACCGCAACGACCAGGCCAAGATTGCTGGCGCGGCCACGCCGGGCGGCGAGAAAACCCATGCTCCAGCCCGCGCCGTACCAGAGCGGAGCGAGCAGACTCGGGCGGCTGTCCAACTCCCTCAGGCGGGCTTCACACCAGCGCAGATGGTCTTCTTCCTCGGTGCGCGCGCGCTGTAGTTGCTCCTGTAATTCAGGGTCATCGGTGCCGGTTGCCTGGCCGGTATAGAGTGCCTGCGCCATGATCTCACCCGCATGGTTGACCCGCATCATGCGCCCGGCCCGCTGTCGCTCCCAGGGGCGCAGGAGGGTATCGGGAATATCCCTGGCCGGATAGGGTCGATCACTGCCCACCTGCTGTCCGGTCAGGGTACGCAAGGCGTTATCGATATTGGCAATGACTTGATCGCTGAACATGACACCTCCGCACGCTGTCAGTAAGGGTTAATTAGGGTATGATGTCCTTCTATGGATAGAGGGTCAACGCTTATGGAAGGTGCTTTTTATCAACGGCATCTGTTCGTTTGCCTGAATCAGCGCGAGAACGGTGAGCGTGCCTGCAATAACAGCGGCATTGCCGAAGAGGTGTTTCATGTGGCTAAGCAGCACGCCAAAGCGCTCGGCATTCACGGTAAAAAACAGGTACGCGTCAACCGCTGCGGCTGTCTGGGGCGCTGTGATGAGGGCCCGGTTGCCGTAGTCTACCCAGACGCCGTCTGGTACACCTACGTGGATGCCGACGATATTCGCGAGATCGTCGAGTCTCACCTGCGCGACGGCATACCCGTCGAACGGTTGCGGATCTGATGCTGCCTATCGACCGGAGTCACCTCTATGACGGCGGCGAACTGGCCAGCCTGGAATGTGTAGGCCAGCGGGTCATCATTCCGGGTCCGGCGGGTCCGCTGGAAGGCATTACCGATTGCCCCGACAAAGAGACGCGCGGCGCGGTGGCGGTCATTCTCCATCCGCACCCCCTTTATGGCGGCACACTCCACAACAAGGTAGTGCATTATCTGAGCAGGACCTGCAATCAATTGGGTATCCCCTCGCTACGTTTCAATTTTCGCGGAGTCGGCGAGAGCGGCGGCGTCTATGATGATGGTCGTGGTGAAACCGAGGATTGCCTGGCGGTGCTCGACTGGGTGCAGGAGCGCCGCCCCGGTTTCGACATCTGGCTGGCCGGATTTTCCTTCGGAGCCTATGTGGCCTACCGCAGCGTGCATCGCCATCCGCGCATCCGCCGTCTGCTGACCGTCGCCCCGCCCGTCAATCTTTTTGATTTCACGGTGCTGCCGGCACCTTCCTGCCCGTGGACCCTGATTCAGGGCGAACTGGACGAACTGGTGCCCGCCACGAGCGTAGAAAACTGGGTTGATACACTGCCCGTCCAGCCCAGGCAAATTTTGCTTCCCGCGGACCACTTCTTTCATGGTCAGCTCAATGCGCTGCGAGCGGCACTGTTGGCGTCCCTCAGTGAAGAAGCAAGCGAGATGGGAGTCAGCAGCCCCTGTCGTGAAGCCAGCTTTTCTTGAACTACGGGCGCTGCATAAGCGCTATGGCGGGCGCGAGGTGCTGCGCGGGGTAGACCTCGCCGTCGCCGCCGGAGAATGCTTCGCCCTGGTCGGCCCCAACGGGGCGGGTAAAAGCACTACGGTACGGGCGATCCAGGGGCTGACGCCCACCGATGGCGGAGAGGTTCGCATCGATGGCCGGACGCTCGCGGAAATGGGGCGCACGGCGCGGACAGGCATGGGGGTGGTGCCCCAGACCGACAACTTGGACCCCGATTTTACCGTTCAGGAAAACCTCTGGACCTACGGCCGCTACTTCGGCCTGCCGAAAGCGCTGATTCGCCAGCGCAGCGCCGAGTTACTGGAGTTCATGGCCCTCAGCGGCTACGCCGCGCAACCGATCCACTCTTTGTCAGGCGGCATGCAACGCCGCCTGACCATTGCCCGCGCCCTGATCAACGCCCCCAAGTTGTTGCTGCTGGACGAGCCCACCACCGGACTCGACCCCCAGGCCCGCCATCTCATCTGGCAGCGTCTGCGCGAATTGCGGCGACAGGGCACCACCCTGCTCCTGACCACGCATTATATGGATGAAGCGGAACGTCTGGCGGATCGGGTCGGGATCATCGACCATGGCCGGATTCTGGCGGAAGACAGTCCACGCGGGCTGATCGCCACCCATATCCCCGGGGGCGTCGTCGAATTGCGCCGGGTGGACGGTGAGCCGCCGGACCCGCAGGATCTGCATCGCCAGTGGGTGAGCCTCAGTGAGCGCGTGGGCGACACCCTGATCTGCTACGGGTCGGATCTAAGTCCGCTGCTGGCGCACTTTGGCGATGATCCGGCCTATCGCTGGATACAGCGTCCCGCCAGTCTGGAGGATGTGTTCCTGCGCCTGACGGGACGCGATCTGCGGGAGGAAACCGAATAATGCCGATACGCGACGCCTTGCCAGGGGCTGGGGCGCTGGCTGTCCTGCAGCGCAACTTCGGTGTCTGGCGCAAGTTGCTGGTGCCGAGCCTGCTTGGCAACTTCGGCGACCCGCTTCTTTACCTGCTGGCGCTGGGTTACGGTCTGGGGCACTTCGTCGGGCGGATGGACGGAATGCCCTATATCACCTTCATCGCCTCCGGCATCGTCGCCAGCAGCGTGATGAACACCGCCAGCTTCGAGGGCCTATATTCGGCCTTTACCCGGATGAGCGCCCAGCACACTTACGCAGCGATGCTGGCCACTCCCTTGCGGGTCAGCGACATCCTCGCCGGTGAGGTGGCCTGGTGCGCCGTCAAAGGCCTGATCAGTGCCGTGGCCATTATCATCGTCGCCAGCCTTTTTGGCGCCATACAGGGCCCCTGGGTGATCCTGGCGCTGCCGGTCATTTTGCTCGCGGGGCTGAGCTTCGGCGGGGTGGCGCTGGTCATCACGGCACTGGCACGCAGTTATGATTTCTTCATGTATTATTTCACTCTGGCGGTGACGCCGATGTTTCTCTTTTGCGGCGTTTTCTACCCCATCCAATCGCTGCCGCCCTTCGCTCAGGACATTGCCGGGGTGCTGCCGCTGACCCATGCGGTGGCCCTGCTGCGACCGCTGCTGACCGGGCATCTGCCCCATGAGGTGCTGTACCACACGGGCGTGCTGCTGCTGTACACCCTGGTGGCCTATGTGCTTGGGTGGCGTCTGCTCAGTCGCCGGTTGCTGCGCTGACGATGAATGGGCGAATTGCCGCGTCGCTCTTGACAGGCACGCAGGTTAGGGCTTTAATTTGCGCCTCACGGCGCTTTAGCTCAGCTGGTTAGAGCAGCGGAATCATAATCCGCGTGTCCGGGGTTCGAGTCCCTGAAGCGCCACCAAATAAATCAACCACTTGGCTTAAATTGCTAGGTGGTTTTTTGCGTCCAAGCTTAACTTCGCCAATGGCAGGCCAGACCCCTTGCAAAGATGTCTCTGGCATCCATCAGAGGCAAAGACATTGCCGCCGTTGTAAGGGATATGGAAGCCCTACAGAACCATTTTCACAGGGAATCTTGAGGCGTTAAAATGACCAACGTAGCCAACCCCGTCCTCATCCTCACCATCAACGACTGCCCCGGCATGCGCGTGGTCCGGGTCATTGGGCCGGTCTACGGCACGGGTGTCCGATCCCGCAACATCATCGGTAATCTTCTCGGTGGTGTCCGTGCCATCTTTGGCGGCAAGCAGGCGGGGTATCTCAAGATGATTGCCCAGACCCGCGATGATGCGCTGGAACAACTGGCCGAGCATGCTCGATCCTTGGGGGCCAATGCGATTCTTGGCATGCGCTTCGATTCCGGTGAGTTTGACGCTGGGCAGGGGCAGGCCATGAATGAGGTCACGGCTTATGGAACGGCGGTGGTGGTGGAACCTCAGTAACCGGCCATTTCCCGATGTCTATAGAGCTTTTTTCAATTATCTCACTGATATAACGTCTGGCTACGTCGACCAGAAATAACTGTATGGGTGTTGCAAGCGTAAACAGACATTCCCACTGGGAACAGGAACGAGTAGTACCGGCCAAGAGCTGTCGGTCGAGGCTGCTTGTTGAAGGGCAGGTACAGACTGATACTACTCGTTCGCAACTTGGAGGTGAATGGCCGCTCCCGCTGCGATCCTGTCATTATGTGGTGCATATTGATTGCTCAACGTGCAAGATCGCCCCGCAGGCGGCTCAGCCAGACACCCTGACCAGCGGCGATTTAACGCAAGCGCGGTACGCGCCACACTCCGATTTACCCGCAAAAACCACCGCCTTGCAGACGGCTCGTTACTGTGTAATACCTTTGATGAGATCCTTTACCTTCGTTTCCGCATCAGCTAACGATGTATGATCGCTGAGGAATCCATAGGGACCAAAAATTTCCCAATGAATCCGCCCATCCTTTTCAATGACCTCTTGGATTTGATAAGGATCGGTTGTCTGTACAATCTTGCGCCGTGTCATATTCCTTTCTCCAGCACCGCGTTATCCCGCCTTGCGCAAGTGCATATCCAGATGAATGTCGGTGAACGGGCAGCACACCCCGCCGTTGGCCGTGCGTTCTATCAGTCCGAGTTCGGCGAGTACCCGCACGTCATCGTGTACGCGACGCACATCCCGGCCTACCCGCCGGGCCAGCTCCCGGATGGACACTTCCCCTGCACTCATGATCTGGCGCACCAGAGACCATCGCAGCGCAGTCAGTCGGCCCAGGAACACATCCGGCGATTCAAAGTTCAGGGTTTCCCCCTGGTAGGTTTCAGCCTGCGCGGCTTTACCGGCAGCGCGTAGGGCTGCTTTCCAGTCCGGTTGTACGGTAATGGTCAGTGTTCGCATTTCCATTGTTCCACCTCCGCGATGAAATCCTCCATCAACTGTTCCACACTGGTGAACGTATATTCATTTTCCTCGCCGGTGACGTGACGATGGTCGCCCTTGCCGGGCTCGTTGTCATAGCCGATGACCCTTGTGCCGTTGACCACGTAGACCAGCCGGTACTTGAAGCAGTGCCCACATGGCAGCACAGGCTTCGGTACGCGCCACACCACCATCTCCATGAGATCGCCATTCGGCGCAACATCCTTGAAGCTGGTGATCAGGGTAGCTTTCATGGAGGCTATCATGTAATCCCGTGGTAATGATGTCAATAATGACAACACGCATGATCATGGTTCCAGGCCGTTGCGGTACATATGGAATGCACGGAAGATAGCTATCTTCCGCTGCTGCCGCGACCTGATCCATTGGTCACGCCTTGGGTGAAACGACACCCCTCGTTTGACCGCTTTATGGCCGCCGTTTAGCCACTTACAAGGATGGCCTTGCTCGCGGCGGCAGGTGGGTAAAGTACAAGAAAAAAGGCTATATGCAAAATCTGGTTGGAAACCTATGTCCTCGGTGTCCAAAACCCTGACAATACTTGCTGCGCCATGGGTTGGAAGATGAATGTCTGTGAGGAGTGTGTGCGGAAGCTTTCTGGTTGGAGGGAGATGGTGTACAGTTTATGAAACTTTTACCTAGACTCTCTCCGGTTAGATATCTCCTGTAGAGTTTTTTACCGAAGGGCTGGTCCAGACTGGAAGCGGACATTCATTATCCATGATCACAATTGCAGAATTTAGTTTTTTTCATGACAGAAGAAACTCGTCACTAACCCCCCAAAGGAACGAGGTTTGCTTCAGTATGAATGGCCACGCCTTTGATTATGGCTTGGCATTTACGAGCTTATCTTGCGTGCGTAGATCAAAGTCACTCGCATCATGGCGTTCATGCAACTGGCTGGAAAGTTCGCCAACGATACGGTTGACTTTGATCCCGCGTTGTACCTCAGGGCGGGCGTAGATGTTGTCTGTCCAGCGCCGAACATTCGGGTAGTCCTTCACCGAAAGAAACTCCGCAGCATCGTACAGCCAGCCTTTAACCAAACCACCATACCAAGGCCAGATGGCCATATCAGCAATCGTATATTCGCTACCTACTATATATTCATTTTCCGAGAGCCGTTTATCGAGCACATCAAGTTGTCGCTTGGCTTCCATAGCAAAACGATTGATTGCATATTCAATCTTTTCTGGGGCATAGGCGTAGAAATGACCGAATCCGCCACCCAGGTAAGGGGCGCTCCCCATCTGCCAGAATAGCCATGATAGGCACTCGGCGCGCCTACTTGGATCGGTAGGCAGGAACGCCGCAAATTTCTGTGCTAAATACAGCATGATCGCACCAGACTCAAAAACCCGAATAGGCTGTGAACCGCTGTGATCCACGAGAGCTGGGATCTTGGAGTTCGGATTCACTGCTACAAAACCACTTCCAAATTGATCCCCGTCACGGATACTGATTAGCCACGCGTCGTATTCTGCACCGATATGACCCTGTGCTAACAACTCTTCTAGCAGGATTGTTACTTTTTGGCCATTGGGCGTCGCCAGAGAGTACAGTTGCAATGGGTGATGACCGACGGGGAGTTTTTTATCGTGGGTTGGTCCTGAAACGGGACGGTTGAGAAGCGTGAAGGCACTAGCTGCTTCAGTCTTGTTCCAGACCCAAATCTTAGGGGGCACGTAGTCCGTTGAATTGGTCATGAATGATTCTCCTTGGATTGAACCAGGTTACAATTTAACCATACTCGGTCATCACAACAATCGGTTCAATGCAACCCATGCCCATCAAACTGACAGGTTGCCGCATCTCGCCTTTGACGTGCTCAAATTTGGCAACCATTCTTCTCTACTCAATCCCTTGTGTAAATTGAATTCAAGTTTCCAGAACATGATGATCAGTCCGCTGGACGACCGCTTACGCTGCAATATAGCCTTTCAGCCCACCTGCCACAGAGTGTGGCAAACTCAACCTGCCGGAGTCGTTACCAGCGGATTCTGGTCGTTACGCCGCATGAACGTCGTATCGTTGAATCTTATTGAGAACTGCCTGCATGGCGTGGCGCGTCACGGCGAGATCGTAATCGGTTTGCAGGCCCACCCAGAAACCGTCGCTCATCCCGAAAAACCGGGACAGCCGCAGCCCGGTATCCGGGGTAACGGCCCGCTTTCCCATCACGATCTCCCCGATACGGCGCTGCGGGACGCCGATTTCCTTGGCTAGACGGTACTGGGTGATGCCCATCGGCTTCAGAAAGTCTTCCAGCAAGATCTCGCCGGGGTGAATGGGGGCAGACCGACCTTCGCGCAGATTCGCCACATCGGAAAAATCCATCTTTTCGATCTCGTCCACACGAATGCTCACGATATACCTCCATCCATCAGTGATAATCCACGATCTCCACGTCCCAGGCGTTGCTGTCGCGCCATACGAAGCAAATCCGCCACTGGTCATTGATGCGCATGCTCCATTGGCCGCTCCGATCGCCGGAGAGCTTCTCCAGGCGGTTGCCTGGTGGTACAGCCAGATCTTCGATCCGGCCGGCGCGATGCAACTGTGCCAGTTTCCGCTGCGCCATCCGCAATAATTCCGCTCCAAAGCGGCGCACTTTCAGGCCAGCGAAGACTGCGGCGGTTTGCTTGTCCGCAAAGCTCATGATCATCGGTGAATGCTAACGCGATCCGATAGTAGCGTCAAATAACGGTGTCTGTTAGTCCCGCACTTCTCAGTTTCCATACTGGATCGCAGGAAACAACGCCGTCTGATGGCTCGCCCAGACTGATTGCAGACATTTGCCCTTTAACGTTGAAGCTGGGCCGCGAGTAGCGGCTTGCCGACGTGAGTCGGCTCAAGCGACTGGTTGGACGAAGCCTCACTTTTGAAAGTAGTTCTCTGGCCAAAGCCTTTCTGGAAGATACCTTCGGATCATGTCCGCTTGCGATTGATATCCCCTCGCCTCAAGTTCTCGCACGAAATGTGGCCACGGTGGAATGTTGCTCATGTAATGAGTCACCCGCTCCCGTGTACATGCCGCCTCCAACACCGGTGTAAAGACCTCCACCCACGCCCGTGTAAAGGCCACCTCCGACACCCGTGTAGGCGCCACCGCCAACTCCCGTATACATCCCACCACCTACTCCGGTATAGGCGCCGCCGCCAACCCCGGTGTATTGATTCCGGGGCCATACATTCACTGTCATGTCGTGTCCTTTCCTAGGCTTGAGGGCCTAACGCTCGCCATAACCGGCGGGCAAAAGCAGAGCGAAGCGGCGCTTTTGCCCGTCCGCGTTGATGGCGTTGTTAGGGTGCGACACTTTTCGCACTCCTACTAACCGACAAAGCACGCTCTTTTCTCCGAATATTAGTTGCATAGCTTTTCTCACCCCATTTCTGGGTCAGCGGCCAGATAAAAGCGTACCAAGGCACGGGAATGCCCCATATTTTCCCATATCGCCTTGGCTTGTTTTTTCGTTCGACACTATGTCCAAGATGAACATCGGCCAGGATAATGCCTTCCTCGTCGCCAAGCTCTGCTTTTACCGCGCCATCGTAATCAACGATCGACGACAACCCTGGAAAACTGCTTTTCAAATACGGCAGGTTTCCGGGAAGATCGGTTTCCAAAGGGCCGACTCTATTTGCCATGACTACAGGCACCCCAAGGGTTTTTGCAAATATCGCCCGGCCATTAATCAGCATGTCCTCGAACCTCTTGACGTCTCCCGGAATAAACGGTTTTGGTCTACCTGCAGCAGCGGGTGATAACGCTAGATCGACATTTTCGCCATGAAGAAAACACATCTGGTCGTAAAGAAGATTCTCGTAGCAGATACCCACGCCAATTCGGCCAATCTCTGTTTCAATAACGTGGGGATCAGAACCGGCCTTGTAAAAATAGGCCTCTATCGAGGCCGGTGGGTTTTTGCGCACTCTACCAATGAGCTTACCTTCAGGGCTGGCTAGCACGAATGAGTTATAAAAATCCTCACCTTCGGCCTCCAAGAAACTAAAGCCAAGGTAAATTCTAAAGCGTTTGGCGGTGCTTAATAGCCATTTAACTGAATGGCCATCAATGGTTTCTGCCGAGTTCCATATTTCCTCTGTTGCCATGTATCCGCTGGGCATCAATTCAGGCATCAGAACAAGTGTAGCGCCCTGTTCTGCTGCACTTGCGACCATGGCCTCAGCATGCGCCAAGTTATGGGCTACTTCTCCGGGGCGGCAATTCATTTGCACTGCGGCGATTCGAATTTTTGTTGGCATAGCAGAATCCATGGCTCTCTTTCACCCTAACGTGAATTCAACTGCACCGGGTTTGCAGCATAACACCCGACATTGCCGTATAACATTTCCGGATCTCCTCGGCTACAACCGTCCTACTTTTTTGATTCTACACCAATCCGCCCGAATTTGAACGACCGCATCCGCTGCATTCCTGTCGTTCGTAGCAGCAGGGCGAATGGCGGCGGCGGGTCGAATGATGTCATTCTGCTGCAGAGTGACCACTTCCAGTCTTAACTCGTTATTGGTGCTTTCGGAATGTGCATGGAAGTAAAAAATATTACGTTATTTACGCATGCCCCACAAAGCCAGAAGAGGCACGGGCATACGATTGGCCGCTTGAAACGGGACTGTCTACTATTGCCAAATATTCCAGGCTGACTTTACGAGTTCCTGTAGATAATCCAGCATTAAAATGGCGCGATGGGCAGTATCGGGGGTGAGTTCGCCTTTTGCCGATTACCCCACCAACCCCTCAGCCTGCTCAATAACCATATTCACCGCCCCTTCCTGCATATCAGGCGGATAGCCGTGTTTCCGTAAGACTCGTTTCACCATGCGCCGCAGATGCGCCCGCGCCTGTTCGCGGATGGACCAGTCGATGCGGGTGTTCTGGCGCACGGTATCGGCCACTTCCTTGGCGATGATTTTCAGGGCCTCGTCGCCCATGGCCTGCACGGCGGAATCGTTGGTCGCCAGGGCATCGTAAAAGGCCGCTTCGTCCTTGCTGAGGCCCAGCGCCGCATGACGCTGATCCAGCGCCTGCAAGGCTTTGGCCAGTTCGATGAGTTCCTGCATGACCTCGACGGTATCCACTGAGCGGTTGTGGTACTTGCGCAGGGCTTCTTCCAGCTTTTCCGAGAAGGCTTTACTCTGGATCAGGTTGCCCTTGCCTTCCTTGCGTACCGTGTCTTGCAGCAGACGGCGCAGCATTTCCAGCGCCAGATTCTTTTCGGGCATGGCCTCGATCTGGTGGATGAATGTATCGGACAGCAGGGATATTTCGCTTTTGGGCAGGCCCGCCACCGCATACAGGTCCACCACGCCTTCCGGGGCGATGGACTGGTCGATGAGTTGGCGGATGGCATATTCCTGTTCTTCCACCAGGGATTCGGCTTCGCTGGTCTTGTCCAGGGTGGCGCGGACACTCAGGAAGAAAACGATCTCGGTCCGGCAGCGTTCCACGATGTCGTCACCGGCGGCCAGGGTCGCCGCTTTCTTGAGGCCGGAGGTGGCGTTGCGAAAACGGCGCTTGAGGCCGTCTTCCGTGAGTTCCTGGGACAGAATGAATTCAGTGGCCTTGCGCAGGGTGGCCACCTTTTCGGACCCGTCGCCGGTCAGATAATCCTGATAGTCCAACCCATGGAAAATACTGCGGCAAATATCCAGCTTTTCCAGCAGCACCTTGATGGCTTCCTGCACGGTTTCCGCCGGATTGCCCTTGCCGCCGGAACGGGTGTAGGTGGCGATGGCGTTTTTCAGGTCCTGGGCGATGCCGATGTAGTCCACCACCAGTCCGCCGGACTTGTTGGTGAATACCCGGTTGACGCGCGCGATGGCCTGCATGAGCGTGTGCCCGCGCATGGGCTTGTCCACGTACAGCGTATTCAGGGCCGGGGCGTCGAAGCCGGTCAGCCACATATCGCGCACGATGACCATTTCCAGCGGGTCTTCGGGGTCTTTCAGGCGGTCGGCAATGGCTTCATTGCCCGCCTTGCTGCGGATGTGCGGCTTCCATTCGATGGGATCGCTGGCGGAACCGGTCATGACCACCTTGATACCGCCTTGCGCGTCATCCTCATTGTGCCAGTCGGGGCGCAGGGCGATGATGGCATCATAGAGTTCCACGGCAATGCGGCGGCTCATGGCGACGATCATGGCCTTGCCGGACAGGATGCTTTTCCGCTTTTCCCAGTGCTCCAGCAGATCGGCGGCAATCTGTTCCACCCGCTTCGGCGCACCCACTAGGGCTTCCAGTTGCGCCCAGCGGGTTTTCAGGCGTTCGCGGTTTTCCTGCTCGTCGTCTTCGGTGATTTCCTCAAAGGTGCTGTCGATGACCGGGCGCTGGTCTTCCGGCAGATTGAGGCGCACCAGTCGGCTTTCGTAATAAATTGGGACGGTTGCCCCATCTTCCACAGCCCGTTGGATGTCGTAGATGTCGATGTAATCCCCAAAGACGACCCGCGTATCCCGGTCATCCAGTTCCAGCGGGGTGCCCGTAAAGGCCACAAAGGTGGCGTTGGGCAAGGCCGCCCGCAGGTTGGCGGCGTACCCATCCAGAATCTCGTACTGGCTGCGCTGGGCCTCGTCCACCATGACGATGATGTTCTTTCGGTCGGACAGCACGGGATGTGCCGTCAAGGCATCGTTACGGTCTTTCTGGAACTTCTGGATGGTGCTGAAGAGGACGCCACCGGAAGCCCTTTGCAGCAGTTCCCGCAGATCACTGACGCTGTCGGCCTGTTGCGGGTCTTGCCGCAAGAGTTGCTTGCCCGCCGCAAAGGTATCGAACAACTGGGTGTCCAGGTTCGTGCGGTCGGTGAGCATGAGAATCGTGGGGTTTTCCAGGGCGGGATGTTGAATCAGCATTCCGGCGAAAAAGAGCATGGTGAGGCTCTTGCCGGACCCCTGGGTATGCCAGACCACACCACCCCGGCGGTCGCCGCCCATGCCTGCCGCTGCAAGGGTCGTCAGCAGGGCCTTTTGGGCGGCATGGAACTGATGATAGGCGGCGATCTTCTTGCTGAGCGTGCGGCCATCGTCGCTGAAGGCGATGAAATAGCGGATCAAGTCCAGAAAGCGGCTGGGTTCAAAAACCCCGTGAATCAGAAAGCGTAGCGGGTCATCCCCGCCTTGCATGAGTTCCTGCCCGTCGATGGTTTTCCACGGCAGGAAGCGTTCATAGGGGGCACCCAGACAGCCCACGGCGGCCTTGAGGCCATCGCTGATGGCCAGCACGGCGTTGTAGGCCATGAGGTTCGGGATATCGGCCTGATAGGTCTGTAGCTGATTCCATGCCTTGCGGATGGTGGCGTTGGCGTCCACCATGTTTTTGAGTTCAAAGAGGCCCAGCGGCAGGCCATTCAGGAAGACCACCAAGTCAGCCCGGCGATTCACCCGGTCATGGATGACGGTATATTGGTTCACGACCAAAAAATCGTTCTTTTCGGGATGGTCGTAGTCGAGCAGGCGGACGATGCTGCCGCGTTCTTCGCCGTCCACCATAAAGGCCACCCTGACCCCTTCCACGAGCATCTGCTGAAAGAGGCTGTTCTCGGTCATGAGTCCACCCACGGCGATGGCCTGCACCTGGCGCAGGGCTTCCTCGCGGATGTCCTTGGGGGCTTCTGGATTCAGACGATGGATGGCGGTGCTCAGGCGTTCCAGTAACAGGGGGTTTTCATAATCTGCCCGTTCGGGATGGTCGCTGTCAGGGCCGATGTCGGGGCCAAAGGCGTAGGTGTAGCCCATTTCTTTGAATAGGGCGATGGCGTGGTGTTCGATGGTGGATTCGTTGAGGGGGGTCATGTGGACTGCCCATTTTCCGGTGGCGAAGAAAGATTGAGGAACTCGGCGGAATAATTAGCGTCTTCAGGCGGAAGCGGCCATATTGGCTTAGACGGGTCCAGTCCGAGCCTAAACTCAACAGGTGGGGTGAGAGGGCGATTGAGCCGCCACTGATTCTTGCCGTCGCCGGCCAATGAAGGGTCCCGATAGCCTTTTGCAACTATGGAATGGAAAGTTTCCTTAGAAAACATACTTCCATATTCACAAATAATAAAATATGCATCGTTGACAACTTGGCTTGGTTCCATTCCAAAAAACAAACCACCATTTTCATCTAGCATATTCAGCGGCGGAATGTGTGATACAAATTTATTTTCCTCATTGGGTGGAAGGACATGTGTGACCATAAAATCTTTGGTGATTCGCCGATTATGTATATCGTTGATATGAAAACGCATGTTTATGGCCGGTCCAAGGCCCTTGTTACATACAAGAAACTCAATGTGAGGAGGGATTCCCGGGCCATGATTTGAACTTGGCGCCCCCATAGTTATGGCTTTGTTGAAATCTATAACATTGCTATCCTGCGTGATTGGAAAGCATAGTGGACGCAGTCGCTCTTTATGCTGTCTTTCGCTTTGCTGTATCAGGGCGTCGTTCTTTTTGGAAAGTGCTCTGTTTTGCTTGACAATTTCCTGATTATAGTTCGCCAGCCTTTTTGTCTGGTAAGCCATCCATGCTGTAACACAAACCAAACAAAATGTTACGAAAGCTGAGATGAACATAAGTATAGATGATAACGACATAGGCTACCCGGCACCATCATCTAGGCCAGGGACACGAATTTCACCAGATATGAGTTTAGGTAAAATGGCGTCGCGAAGACCGGATGTTTTAATAGCACATTCATATAAGGAATCGGTGGAATGTTTCATAAAATCGTGGATAGAACTAAAAACGTCTATTATTACTTTTGGCGGAATGACAGAAGGTATAGCTGCAAAATCGTCATAAGAGAGAGATTGTCGAACACTACCACTTGAAAAATTGGCAATCCACTGTTTGGTGGTTGCTAGGCGTAGGTATAATTTTATAAATTGTTGGTACCCTTCGACAGGACGGAAAACAACATAGACTGGGCTTGCCGCACCAAGAAAATGTGATTCAAGCATGCCTATTGATCCAATATTTATGCGAGAAGGGTTATAGGCAAAATCATACCACTCGACGGCCAGATAATTCTTTATGTCTTTGCTGTATACCCGTTTGGTGAAGTAATCGTCCGATATAGCAAGACGACCTTCGGTGACCGCTGACAGAACTTTGGCATCGCGGTTACCGATCCGTGCCGATCGCCGTGAACAAATATTGCCTAGCGAGCCGTCAACCCACCCTTCAGGAATTTCCCCCAATTCCGAGTCCACCAGCCGATTCGGGAACAGGTCCAGAATTTCCGGCGTGAGCTTCAGCCGTTTGCAGATGCTTTCTGGCGATTCCCCGGCCATCTTGGCGCGTACCGGATCGAAGTCCACGAACCACGACTGGAAGATGGCCTGCGCCATGGCCTCCAAGGTTTTCGCCGTCTTGCGGTTGTTCTCGATCTTGTCGTCAAGGGTGCCCAGAATGTTGGCGATGCGAGACATTTCAGATTTGTCATCAAACACGTATATCGGCATTTCTCTTAGAGAACCTAAGGGGACATACTGCTGTGTCGTGCCTCTGGAAATTTCCCTAAGATAATTTTGCGCGAAATCTGTACGAAGGTAATAGTAAAGCCATTTTCCGTCAGCTTCACTACGTGATTTGAAAAGACCAACATTCTTTATTGCAAAATGTGGTTCATTTTTAACTAAAGCAACCTCACCGATTGTGCCAATCATCGAAATCAACACATCCCATTGATTAACCTTGCTTCGCTTTACTATTTCATAATAATCATCCTCAGCTACTTGATAGCAAGCATTTATTTCTATCTGCCCTGACTTTAGGTGTTTCGATGTTACAAGGGGAAACCCTATATCTACGGGTTTGGGTGAATCATGGGTACCATCACGAACGGAAAGGCAGTAATCCTTCGCTTTAACACATTTAAGTTCAGGACTATTCTTTGACAGATTACTCACGCCACCCTCACATGCGGTACATCCCTTGCCGAGACGGGGCGGATTTCATCCTCTGCCAAGGTCAGCACCCCTAATGGATCACCGGCCAGAGTAGTAAACTCAACCTCAAAGGCTTTGCCGCCCTCATCGATGAACACCACGGACCCTACATCACCTTTCACCAGATCCTCATTGGGTCGGTTTTTCAGCAGGATGACGATGTCCAATCCCTGAATCAAGACATTGCCTGACGAAATATTGCTGGATGGGCTTTCATCCAGGTGCCTATGATTTACCCAAGGCATCAATAGCATTCTGTAATGTAAGACTTGCGCGGTCGTAGATGTCCAGTAAACCCTCATCCTCTTTAAACATCGCCAAGTGGTCTGTATGACGCATTACCTTCAAGTATTGCAGCCGTTCTCTTAGAGCCTCGATGGTCATATTTGTTGTATCTTCAAGAGCTTCCATGCAATCAATCAATTCCGCCCTGTTGGCGATGGTGTTTTCTTTGCAGCATTCCGGTAGTGATTCATTCATAGCGGCATCCTCAGCGGTCAAGTGAAAGCTACAGTTCTAACCCAATTATCTATTCATTTTTACACATCTCATCTTCCAGCCTGCGTCGTGGCTCAATCCTCAGATTCTGCACCCAGTTGAAGATACACCACAGACTCACCCTCGACATCCACGGCGATGATTTTGCCTTCCATCAGGGCGTTCAATTCCTTGGACGTTATGCGGATGAGTTCACCGCTACCCCATCGCTGCCCAAATACCGTATCCCCATCCAGAGGGTCCATGACCTCGTTGACAATCGCTACCCCACGGGTACGGTCCACGCTCATGATACCCCCTTAAATGACCTCACGGTCAGATCACTAGCCGCTTTAGTCCGTATGGTGCAATTCTTCCCGAACCACTTTGCGCACGGCATCCAGCAGGGATTCCCGTTCCATGGATTCCCGCAAAGTGCGGTTAATCAAAGTTTGATAACCACGACGCCCCGCCTTTCGGCGAAAGTAGTCGAGAACATCTGGGTCAATCAGCATGTTGACCTGTTTTTTACGTAAATGCTCACGAAAAGCGGCTTGGCCTTGTTCGCTATTTATGGATTCACCGCCCTTCAGCCAGCGGCCTTCCAGGTGATCCAGTTCTTTGCCGGTTAATTCCTCTGCGTCGTCTTCATCTAGCCAGGCGTTCGCGGTAGGTTTCGATTTCACGGTCATTACATTTCCTCATTGAAATAATCCGCCGGGTATCCCCTCTTTGAGTGTACACCACGGCAACCATTCGATTTTTCAGGAATCCGATACAAACGGTACGCGCTTCGCCATAGTCCTTGCGCGTATCGGGAAACTCAAAGGTGACATCGGCAAACACTTCTACACAATCTGCAAAGTCCAGTTCCCGGTGAGCGAGGGTGGTCTGCCGTTTTTCTTCATCCCAATCCAGCTTCATATTGATTATTATGTTGATGTCCTGTTTCGTCAAGGTGAGAAGGTTTAGATGTCGTACCCCAACAATCCGAGATTCTTCCGCATTTCCTCTTCCAGCCGCCGCCCTTCCGCCAACTGTTCCGATAGGTCTTTGGTCAGCCGTGCCATCTTTTCTTCAAAGGGTTCACCGTCGTCATCCATGGCCGCTGCCCCCACATAGCGGCCCGGCGTCAGGACGTGGCCATTCTTGCGGATGTTATCCAGGCTGGCCGCCTTGCAGAATCCGGGAATATCCGCGTATTCCCCGTCCCCATCACCCCGCCAGTTATGGTAAGTATCGGCAATCTTCTGAATGTCCGCATCGCTCAGTTCCCGATGGGTGCGGTCGGCCATGAAACCCATGTTGCGGGCGTCGATAAACAGCACTTCGCCGCTGCGTTCAAACAGTTCCTTGCCCGCCATGCCGCGTCCGTCATCGCGGTTCTTCGCCAGAAACCACAGGCAGACGGGAATCTGGGTGCTGTAGAAGAGCTGACCGGGCAGGGCCACCATGCAGTCCACCAGATCGGCCTCGATGAGGTTCTTGCGGATTTCGCCCTCGCCGCTGGTATTGGATGACATGGAACCGTTCGCCAGCACAAAGCCTGCAATGCCGTAAGGCGCCAGGTGGTGGACCATGTGCTGCACCCAGGCGAAGTTGGCGTTGCCGGTAGGCGGTATCCCATACTGCCAGCGTTTGTCATCCCGCAGCAGGTCGCCGCCCCAATCGGATATGTTGAAGGGCGGGTTGGCAAGGATGTAGTCCGCCCGCAGATCGGGATGCAGGTCTTTATGGAAGGTGTCCGCCGCTTCCGGTCCCAGGTCGGCCTCAATGCCGCGAATGGCGAGATTCATGAGGGCCAGCTTCCAGGTGTTGGGGTTGGATTCTTCCCCATAGACGCTGATGTCGCCCACCTTGCCGCCATGGGCTTCGATAAACTTTTCCGACTGGACAAACATGCCGCCGGACCCGCAACAAGGGTCATAGATGCGTCCCTTGTACGGGGCCAGCATGGTGACCAGGGTTCTGACCACCGATGCCGGGGTGTAGAACTCGCCACCGCGTTTACCTTCCGCACTGGCGAATCGACCCAGAAAATACTCGTAGACGCGGCCCAGGGTATCGCGGGCCTGATGTTCCGCCGTACCCAGCCCAATGGTGCCGATGAGGTCCACCAGTTCCCCCAGGCGGCGCTGATCCAGGGTGGGACGGGCGTAGCCCTTGGGCAGGATGTTTTTCAGATGGGGGTTTTCCCGCTCGATCTCGGTCATGGCATCGTCGATGCGCTGGCCGATGTCGGGCTGCTTGGCGGCGGCCTGCACCCTGTCCCAACGGCCCGACAAGGGTACCCAGAACACGCCTTCCGCCGTGTATTCGTCGCGGTCTTCGGCTGCGTAAGTCCCCGCCTCTTCCCGGATGATTTCCGCATGCCTTTGGGCAAAGCGGTCCGAAATGTACTTCAGGAAGATGAGGCCCAGCACCACATGCTTGTAGTCGGCGGCGTCCAGATGGCCACGCAACTTGTCGGCGGTGGCCCAGAGCTTGGATTCGAGGCTTTGATGACTGGTGTCTTCGGTCTTCTTCTTGGCTGGTCCGCGCGGCATGGTGTCCCCTTTTGATTCTTTGGGTGGTTATAGCACAGAACCCCCTCATCGTCAGGATTGGGAAGCGCCAAAAGGGGTACCAATAACACCACGAGGAGCGTCATGGCAGGATCCCATGACGAGCATCACGATCAGTGAACCCAGCAGCATGGCCCGCTTCGCGGGACATAGGGCAGCGCCGCGGTCACGGTGGGTTTCAATCACTTTCCCTCCCCAGCGGAAAGTTTGCCCTTGGTCACTGCCGGACTGTGATCCGGAGTCTGCCCCCAAGGGGGGATTTCCGGAAATGTCCCGCTGACAGAGCGTTACTGTTCAGCGTCATTCTTTCTCACCGGCCTGATAGGCATTTACTGGCGCATCTTTTTGCGCGGAATAGGCCTTGAGGTAGGTCATGACCCGCGCGTAGGATTTGACCCCCTTGCTGGCGATCCATTCCTGTTTCATCTGTTCGGGACCAGGAACCTTGAGCAGCGTGGTAGGCGTATAAGTGTCGGCCTTGCTCGGGGCGGGCAGACCCGCGCCGTTTTTGGTCTGATGCTTTTTGTACCAAGCCATTTCGTCGGCGATCAGGTAATGTCCGGTGGCGCCCGCCTCGCGACGCAGCAACGTGTAGTGATCGCATTTCCCCGCATTGAAGGTGACCGGCACCTGCATGGGCAGCACCTTGGTGGGCGCGAAGTCCGGATGGTCCGTCCACATCCCCGAGAAGACGCTGGCGTTTTGATCCCACTGGGACATGGGCGGCAGACCGAAGATGGCCTCGGTGGTCTTGAGGATGTTCACCTGGGAATAGAGATTGGTTTCGAGATAGCCTTTTTTCACCCAAGGGCCCACGGCGAGGGCGAAGGTACGATGGGCATTGATGTGGTCGGCGCCGGATTGTGCATCGTCCTCGGTCAAAAACACCACCATATGCTTCCACTCCGGGGTGGTGGACAGGTAATGAATGAACTTGGCCGTGGCATAGTCATTATTGGCCACATAGTAATCCGGCGTGTAGTAGCAGGACTGGCGTCCGGCCGTGTGATCATCCGGCAACCAGATATAGATGAAGTGCGGGAATTTTGAACCGGGATGGGCCTTGAGCCAGTTCACCGCCATCTTTTCCCGATAGGTGTCGAGGATCATCCGGTCCCAGCCGGGAAAGCCCGTCGCCAGATGCCTTTTCATGGCCGTGGAAATGTTACCCGCTTCAGAACGTGATACAAACTCCCCGAAGTCTTCAAAAGACACCCTATGATCCAGCAGGTCGTTGAAGAGAAAGAGGCGCTGGGGATAACTGATCCAGGGATTGGACCACTTGCCCAATGCCGAGAGGTTCTCATAGATGGCATAGGGATTGTCGACACCCAGGGGCACTCCACCCGTACCCGTCGCCCCGCCGGGAACCAGAGACTGGGTCCAGCCGGGATTGGCCACGAGTCCGCGCCCGGAGTAGTACTCCGGCCAGGTGCGTTGCACGAAATCCGAGTCCGAGGCGGCGGTGGTCCACTGATGGCCTTGGGCGGTCACCTCACCGTCGGCCATGAAATTCACGAAGAGTGTGTTGCGGTGGGCGAGGTGATAGAGGTTCGGCAGCTCTTGGGGTCCGTAGAGATCCAGATGCGGGTCGGCCCAGGCGCCTGCCGCCTGGTCATCGCCAAAATCCTCATCGAAGGTTTTGTTCTCGCGCAGGATGAAAACGACGTACTGGATATGCTGGCGCAGGAAGGCATCCGTTTTCACATCCTCTGCGTGACGTGTCTCCTGCTGCGCGGGAGTAAAGCCGTCGTTGTGCAAGCTTTCCTGCGTCCATGCGGGAAGATGGGACATGAGATGCTGAAGGCGGACCCTTTGCACCACGCCATCCATCATGTTCCCGACCCACTGGTGCTCCACATTGGGACCAGAGCCGAGCCCCTTGGCGGCGACGATGTACAGCGCATGATGCGCATGCGTGATGGCGGTGGGGTACCAGCCCGTGGGGATCAGTCCCAGGTTCTTACCGGTCTGATCGTTGTAGACGGCAACATCGTTGTTGCCGGCATTGGCCACAAAGAGTTTGCCCTCCGTAATGGTCAAACCGTCCGGATAACTGCCCGGCGGCGCATCAGGATAGGGGCTGTCGTTGATGAAGCCCTTTACCCGCAGATCGGGGCTATCGATCTCGGCTACCCGATCGATGTTGGCCAGTGCCACGAAGACATCGGGCGAATGGGGTACCGCCGCCAGCGCCGTGGGGTGCACACCTGCGGCCCTATGCTTAGGGCCGGTGGGCGGGCCAACCCGCACCGTGCCGAGCATCCGCATGGTGGCCGGATCCACCACCGCAACGGCATTGCCGCCCCAGAGGCTGACCACCAGCCTTTTCCCCGCATCGGCCAAGGTAACCGCAAAGGGATATGGACCCACATTGCGATACCGGGTATGTCCGGTCTGGATATTGATGCGGGCGAGGCTGTTGGACAGCAGGCCGGTTACGTACAGATGCCGGTTCCGTGGTCCCACGGCGATGGCGTCCGGATAAAAGAGTCGCGGCTTACCGATATGGTGTCCCTGGTATGCATAGGGATACTGATTTTTAGGGAAAGGCTGCCAGGCTAGGGGATAGCGGCGCAGCAATTTTGCTTTCCCACCCTGAACGCTGAATACCGCGACATCGCTGCTCTCGCCGCCTGCGGTATAGAGCACGTGGTCAGGTCCCACCGCCATGCCCTGGAAAAAGCTTTGATGGCCAATGACATCGCTATGCAGGTCGGTGACGTCCGTGGGCATCGGCGCGGCTTTCTGGGGGGCTTTTTTATAGGCCGCAATTTCCGCCACCCGATGCAGGGTGTGCTGATCATAGAGGGTGATGGTCTGCGCCCGGGTGGCTCCGTTCGCCATGGCCGCGATATGATCGCCCAAGGGCACGACCGCGGTCACAAAATTGGGGGCGCCATTGACCAGACCCACAGGGCTGACGATCCGCCCCGTGGGCAACACATGGGTCACCGAGCCCTGATTCGCCGCTTGAATATGAATCGGGCCGTTGATGTCGCGCGTGTTGGAAACCCCCACATCGGCAAAAGCCGGCACCGAAAACATCAACGCAGATCCAACAGCACATGCTACGATGGAATTCCATTTTTTCACGGCAGTATATCCTAGTCATTTATCGAGGGCGGGGCGGAGAGATGCACCACCACGTCAACCGCGTTCATATTATCACCTCATCCATACTAAAACTTCACCGTCACGCTGCCGAACACGAAGCGCGGCATGCCTTCCAGGACGGACAGGTAGGTATTGCCGTAATAATCGGTATTGCTGAAACCCTTAGGAAAATACCGGCGATTCAGCAAGTTGTCGATATTCAGCGCCAGTTTCACATTTTTCACATAATCGGCGTGGACCGGTATCGTGTCCTCTACACCCAGGTTCAGCATGCCCGGGGGTGATATGCACCTTGCCGACAAGAATAACGTAACAATGTGACACTATAATGAAACTAACATGACATTCTCATGACATTTCAATTCTTCTCATAAAAAATCCCGCTGGAGCAGGGTGAATAGAGAACGGAAAAGGCAGCACCACTACCTGACCGGCTGCAAGTAGGCCCATGCCTCATCCTCTTCCGGTTTCAACCAGTCTTCAGCCAGCGCGGATTCTGAAAGCAGCGCTTCTTCATCGCTGCCCCAATACCGTATCCCCATCCATGGGGTCCATGACCGCATGGACTATGGCCACCCTACGGTCTCGATCAATGCTCATATCACACCACCACAATATTCCCGGTCCCTGCATGTTCCGGTCCGATGACGATCTGAATATCCCGGCCCAGCCGGGCCAGGCATTCCAGCATTTTGGCTTCACTGATTCCCCGGAATTGCCCCCGCAGCATCAGGGACAGCTTGGGTTGTGGGATACCCAGCAGTTCCGCTGCCTGCGATTGCGTAAATCCTTTGCTCTGGATCATGTCCGCAATACGGGATGCCAGTTGTGCCTTCAAAAGCATTTCCTCTGCATCCGGCGCACCGATGTCCGCATAGACATTGCCACTACTCATCTCGATGTTCATTCGATCACCCCCTTGGCGTGTCGCTCTGCCCATTTCAACCGTTCATGTATCTTGTCCATATCGGGTTTGGGTGTGCGGATGCCCTGCGTCGCTTTCTTCTGAAAGCTGTGCAGAACGTAAATTTTCTCTTGAAAGCGCACCGTATACACCGCTCGAAACGTGTCCCCCTTGAAATCTTCGACGATCTCAACCAGATCCGCCGAGCCAAAGCCTTTTAACGGTTTGGCTTGGGCATGTTTGCCGCCGATTTGCGCCAGATGCAGCGCATACCCAAAGGTATCCCGCACATCCTCGGGCATATCCATGAGATCTTTTTTGGCGGAGGCCACCCAGAATAAAGGACGTTGCGATTGAACCATGAGGTAGCTTATATCTTATTGGGTATAAATCGCAAATCCGTTTTCCTCATGGTGCCGATGAGGTCCACCAGTTCCCCCAGGCCGCGCTGATCCAGCGTGGGACGGGCGTAGCCCTTGGGCAGGATGTTTTTCAGATGGCGATTTTCCCGCTCGATCTCGGTCATGGCATCGTCGATGCGCTTGCCGATGTCCGGCTGTTTGGCGGCGGCCTGTACCCTGTCCCAGCGGCCCGATAAGGGTACCCAGAACACGCCTTCCGCCGTGTATTCGTCGCGGTCTTCGGCTGCGTAGGTACCCGCCTCTTCCCGGATGATTTCCGCATGCCTTTGGGCAAATTACTCGCCAAATGTAACCTTTAGGTTCATTTATACATATGGATCTATAGCGATAATGGTTTTGATGTTTGAGGCTATTGCATTAATTTCGCCGTTTGGAGTGAAGCGAGAATAGCTCGGGACAGGACACCTGATTTATTGCGGGACGTAACACCATTCCCATGCCTCACTTCTCGCAATAAGCATTTCCTCCAACCACCACCCTGCCCCTTTCCGTCCCGCCCCGGCCGACTACGGGTCCAGGGACGACCTTGGTGGCTAACGCCATGACTGGCATTGGCCGCGCCAGTGGGACGACATTCGTATTGATGAATACCTGCCCCAGACGCGCGCTATGGTAGCCCAGCGCCGCGCAATTCTGCTGTGCTTGTTTCCGGTACTGGCGCAGTCCCCGCAGCTCGGCAGTTCGCAGCGCCTTGCGTACGGCGGCGGAAGGCGCTGCATATTGCATCCCGACCAAGTGTAACCGGGATTGCAGCGTGCCCAGCAAGGGGAGCAACGCCGCCGGATCCGTGCTTTGCACGGCCAGATCTTCCCGTACCAGCCAGCGCGCACCGGTCTGCCCTGTCGCCTGCGTCTGGTACCCGGCGCTATGCCAGGTAATCCCAGGCACCGATTGCAGCCGGGCCTTTGCCCAGGACACGTCCTGATTGACCATGGCGGCCAACTTCGCCGGGCTTCTCCCCGATGCCTCCGCCTGCAGGTCGGCATGCAATACCGTCTTGGGCACCCGATAATGTGTTGTCACATGGAAATTCACGCTGGTGGGGGTCGGCGTCGGTACCTTCGCCACCGCCATGCCCGGCAACCCCAAAAGCAGCCAAAGGATATGCGTGCGCCTCATGCTGCCTCCGCCGCCTTCCGGTCCCGCGCAAATTGCGCTTGCAACACGGAAATGTCTGTCGGGTGGTTCAGGATCATGCCCATTTCTCGATTCCCCTCAAGTGACGAAAGACTTACGGCATTGTGAAGTATGAAGTAGGGCAATGTCATTGGGGCATCTCTAACTAGACAAATTTGAGATTGCCAAAGCGTGAATCTAATGCGCATTAGACTAACCGGCCTTCCTTCATATCTTCAAAGGCCTGGTATATTTCCTCCCGAGTATTCATGACAAATGGTCCATACTGGACAATTGGCTCATGCAACGGACGGCCCGCAATCAGCAGTAAGCGTGCACTCGTAAGAGCCTTGATATCCACACCGTCGGTTTCCGGGCTATTCTCAAGTATGGCCATGCGCTGGACAGGCACAGGGGTGCCGACGATTTCCAGGGTTCCGCGATATGCATAAAGAAAGGCGTTATCATCGGCAGGCAGTTGCTGCTTGAAATGTGTGCCTTCCGGCAATTGCAGGTCCAGGTAAAGCGGATTTGTGCGCTCCCGCGTTACTGCGCCAGTGACTCCATGACTCTCTCCGGCAATGACCGTGACGGCGACCCCTTCCTGTGTCACAAAGCGCGGCAAATCTGCGGCAGAGAAATCGCGATACCACGGCGGTGCCATCTTGTCCTGGTTCGGCAGGTTGAGCCAGAGCTGAAATCCCTCCATGACGCCTTTTTCCTGTTCCGGAATTTCCGAGTGAATCACGCCCCGCCCTGCGGTCATCCATTGCACGCCCCCGCTTTCGAGCAACCCTTCGTGTCCCGCACTGTCACGATGACGCATTTTGCCCGTTATCATGTAGGTGATGGTCTCGAAGCCGCGGTGCGGGTGATCGGGAAACCCGGCAATGTAGTCACCTGGATTGTCGCTACCGAAAGCGTCGAGCATCAGAAAGGGATCCAGCCGGTGCTGCAGGGATTGGTTTAAAACCCGGGTTAATTGAACGCCCGCGCCGTCAGAGGTGGCCTGTCCCGCCACAATACGCTCGATCGTCCTTGAGCGACGGACGGATTCCGATGGCAAGCCGATGTTCTCCATGGGTTATATCCTCCACTCTTGGGTCATTTCGACCACATGCCGCCCCTGACAACAGGCGATGGGCAGTTCGTTGTCACTGGGGTCAGGGCTGCCATCCCCTTTTCGGGGTGCGCGTTCGGCAATGGAACCGGCCATGGTGTCGATATGCCCCCCAAACCTTTGACATAGTATAGCATCAGCATTTTGCTCAATTTTGCTCATGATGGTCTCCCCTTGTTGGCCAATGTTGCTCAAGAGTAAAGACGGTTTGTATATATTGTAAAGTAGGTACCATCAGGTAACTACCAACAGGCGGTCCTGGAAAGGAGGGTGTCCTGAAATTGGTGTAAACGGCGTTTTCATTTGGCGTTGCCGCTGACCAACCCTATAAAGGGCCTGCTGGCGGCCTGGAGACGGTCCACTCTGTCGTAGGTTGCTATAATGGGAGGGGGTAAACTGGTTTGATACTTTCCGTGTGCCGGTTCCATCGACCACTTTCCCGGAACACGGGGTGCCCATGGTGGTATGGGCGAGGGAGGTGAAGTATGCAACGCGTAGCTGGTGCTGTGATGGGTGCCCTGATTGGTGATGCGCTGGCTGTCGGGTGTCATTGGTACTACGACCTTGCCGAAATGCGGCGGGAATGTGGCCCCTGGATTACCGACTATCTGACGCCGCGCCCCGGTCGTTATCACAGCGGCCTGCTTGCGGGGGATATCTCGCAAACCGGACTGCTGCTGGTCATGCTGATGGAGTCGCTGGTGCACTGTGCGGGTTATGAGGAGGACGATTTCACCCGTCGGCTGGATACGGAACTGTTCCCGCAGTTGGATGGCACGCCCATGCAGGGACCGGGAGGCTATACCAATCAATCCATTCGGGAGGCCTGGCGTAAGCGCGTGCCGGAGCGTCGTCCATGGGGAGAATGCGCCGGGGATGCGGACACGACGGAGGGAGCCGAACGCGCCATGGCCATCGCTGCCTTTTATGCGCTGCAGCCGAAAAAAATGGCGGAGGCCGTATGTAGCAACATCATCCTGACCCAGCATGATCCGGCCATCGTCGCCATGAGCGTCGCCTTCAACGCCGTTTTGGCCCAGTTGGTCTCTGGCGCTTCGTTGACGCCGCAGATTGGCGCCACGCTCATGGCGCAGGTGCGCAGCGGAGCCCTGCCCTTCCACATGGTTACCCAAGGCCACTTGCAGCCACCGCCGCAAGGTGGCGAAAGGATGCAGGTCGGTCAGTTCATGTCGCCCGACGCCCTGCTCACGGCCGGATACGCCGCGCTCGCCGCAGCGGATCCTGACATCGCCATTGAACCCGCCTGGAAGGTGAGTCTGGTTTACGGCATGCCCTGCGCCATTTACCACCAACTGCCTGCGGCTTACTACCTGGCCAGTCGTTTCCGGGAAGATTATGAATCAGCCGTACTGCACGCCATCAACGGGGGCGGACAAAATATGTCTCGCGCGATGTTGACGGGCGCGCTCGTGGGCGCCCAGGTAGGTCTGCAGGGAATTCCTCGTCGTTTCATCACCGGGCTGCGTGACGCCCAGCGCTATCTGGCGCTGGCGGCGGAACTGGAGCAATCGGCGGTCAGACAGGAAACGTCTCAATCCAGCTTTAGCCACCCCATGCGGTAAAACACCCCGGCCGTCAGCATCTCCACCAGCACCAGCCCGCCGGTCACCGCCGCAAAGCCGTAACGCCAGTGCGGCAAAGGTCCCAGGGGCACGTTCATGGCGACCGCTCCGGGAATGAAGAGCGGAATCGTCGCGAGAATGATCAATGCCGCCATGAATTTGAACAGGTGATTGACATTGTTGTGCACCACATAGGCATAAGATTCCAGCAGTTCGCTGAGGGTCGCCTGATCACTGTCCACCTGGTCCCGTACCTGGGACAGTTCAACCCTGGTGTCTTCGTGGAGTTCCATCAGGAACGTGTCTCCGGCGGGGAGAAAATGCGCGATTTCACTGACCACGTATTCGAGTTGCAGTAGTCCCAGATCCAACGCCAGCAGACGGTCGTTGATATCCAGTCCGCGGTACACCACATCATGGCGCTGGGCCTGGCGCAGGTCCCGCTCCACTACGGTCATCTCCCGAGTTACCGAGCGTGCGGTGGGCAGATAATTACGTGTGACTTCGGCAATGATGCGCAGGACCAGTTCCCAGCGCTTGCGCGGCTTTTGCGGATCGATCAGCCGGTTCAGGAAGGGAATCTCGCGCTCGGCCAGGGTGACGAAATAACCGGGTACGAAATACAGGCTCAGGGGCACCAGGGTAAATTGTCCTGCCGCACCCGCTTCCGGCATGGGTACCTGGAACTGCAGAGAAATCAGCCGCTCCTCCTTGATCAGGGGACGGGATGCTTCGCCCTCCAGGCGTTTGCGCAGAAAGCTCTCGGGGATGTCCAGAGTCGCTGCCGCCTGCGTCAGTTCGCTGGTGGAGGGATCGGTCAAAGCCATCCAGCTCCGCCGGTTGGCGTTCCCGGACAGCAGGGAATCGCGGATGATACGCATCATGGAGCTATCCTCCCCTTACATGGAAAAAAAGCCGTGCTTGCCGGCCCAGCGCGCGAAGAGCCAAGTCACGCCAAAGACGTAGGCGAGCAGTCCAAACCAGAGATAATGCCAGTGCTCCAAAGGCAAAGGCGTCATCATGTGCCAGGGCATAATGAAAGCGATGGGCATCATGAGCAGGGCCAGCCATACGGTCATGACCTTCATCACGGTATGGGCATTGTTCTGGATGATGCCGTTATAGGCGTTCGTCACGGCCAGATAGCGTTGGTGAATCAGATTTACGCCATCCTCTATCCGGCGTTGCTCACGTAACGCCGCGTCCAGCAGGGGGTAGACCGGTGACTCGCCGGCGGTGGCGCGCAACGCATCGCGCAGAATGAGGCCAGTTTCCCGCAGGGCAATAACCAGTTCACCAAGGTCGCGATTGAGAACCACAATTTGGCGTAGTTCCGCGTTACCCATGGCGGTTTTGAGCGCCATGCGCAGCACCTGCAGGCGTTCCACCAGCACCCGCGCCACTCGCTCGTGACTATAGATGCTGCTCAGTAGCACGCGCTGCAGCAGTTCGTCCATGGCGCTATGCCGCAAGTCCCCGAGCCAGTCCCGTTGCAGTGTAGGGATCAACGCTTCTTCACCCAGAATGGCAAGACTCCGGGGAGTATAATGCAGGGTCAGGTGCTCCATCCGTGCCACCGTACCAAACCGTGCGTCCTGCTCCAGCAACGCCACGGGCAGGCGCAGGGTGATCTCGGTGTCCCGGCAGTAAAGACGTTGTTCCGAGCAGTGCTGCAGCACCGCTTCCAGTTGCGGGCAGCGATAAACGGCTTCCGGTGTCAGCAGAAATAGGCCGTCCGCCGTATAGTGTTCGGCGGCTGTCCAGGCGCCTGCGGCCTTGTCGTAAAACTGGCAGCCCATGGCGCGCTCAGATCCAGTCTTTCTTGCGGAAAATCATGAACAGCATGCCGGATACCACAAATCCTCCCCCCATGAGCACGGGCCACGCATAGGCCCAGTGCTGCAGGGGCAGGGGCACGTTCATTCCGTAAATACTCGCCACCGTCGCGGGCGCGGCCACGACCACGGTCCAGGCTGTGATGATTTTCAGGGTGTTGCTGATGTTGTTCTGCAGCACGCCGACGTAGGCATCCATCATGTTGGTAATGGTGGAGGCGTAAATTTCGGTCATGTCCCGCGCCTGCTGCAGATCGATCAGGGCATCGGCGATATCTTCCAGATCGCCTTCGTCCTGTTTCAGCAGCGGCAGCCGCAGGGTTTGCTGGGCCACCGAGATGTCGCCTTTGAGTGCCGAAGAAAAAAGGATGAGGCTTTTGTTGAGGGCGAGGAGCCGAAAAAACTCATTGTTATTCTGGGAGTCGCGCAGTATTTTTTCGGTGGCGGCGATTTCGGCGTTGATCAGGCGCAAGGCGCGCAGATAGTCCCTGGCGATGGCCTGAAAAATCTCCGCCAGCAGCCCCCGTACGTGCAGTGCCTTGCCCCGCTGGCGCTGCCCGCGCAATTCATCCCAAAGCGCCAAGGGCTGGGTGCTCGCCGTCACCATCTGGTGGGGCAGCAACCAGAGTCCCACGGGCAGTGTCCGGAAGCGCAACTCGGCGTCGGCCTGCATGGGAGCGGGCACCTTGAGAATGATCAGCGCAATATCTCCTTCCCGCTCCAGGCGCGGGCGCTCGTCCTCATCGGAAACGTCCTGAAACAGGTAGTCGGGCACCTGCAAGTGCTTTGCGACAAAATCCAGCTCCGCAGTCGTGGGGGCCACCACCTGAATCCAGGTTGCGGTCGGCGGCCAGTGAAAATCCGCCGTGACTTCCAACGGAGCATCCGTTTTTTCGTCAAACCAGTGCAGCATCCCGATCCCTCCGTGCGCCCGTCAGTCTGTTCATATCCAGCCCTTCCGCCTGAAAAACAGTGTCAGTCCGACAGACACGCTTGTCCCCAGACCCACTATCACCCAGAATATCCAATGGGTGTTCTGAAAAGGCAGGGTCGTATTCACCCCGTAGAGGGTCGCGAGCAGGCTGGGCACGTAAAAGATCATGGCCAGCACCGTCACCACCTTCAGACCATGGTTGATATTGTTCTGTACCATGCCTGCGTAGGCGTCCATCATGGAGGTGCTGGTCCCGGCATAAACCCGCGCCCGTTCATGGGCTACCTGCAGTTCCAGCAGGGCGGTGTCGATCTGGCGGGTGGCGGGCAGGTCGTCGCGGATTTCCGGCAGACGGGAAATCTTGAATGCCGTTGCAATATTGCCGACCAGCGCGACCTCGAAGCGGGTCAGGCTCTTGCTGATCTCCAGCAGGGTAAAAAAGTCGCCGTTGCTCTGGGTCCAGTCCAGTTGCTGCTCGTTATCGTGGATGGCGGCATTGAGCTCGTGCAGGGCGTCTTCGTAACTTTGCGCCAGAATCTTGAGGATGGCGGCGAGAATTTCGACGCTTTCCGGTGGGCTGGAAAGGTGTTCCATTTGCCCGAAAAAGGGCGACAGCGGGGCAAGTTCCCGCGCCAGCACCGTGGTAATCCGGGGCCCCTGCAGGATGACGCCCAGGGGCCGTTGTTCCCAGCTATCCGCATCTGCGTCACCCCCTTTCACGGGGAACTGCAAGGTAATGAAGACGCGCCCGCCATCGCGGCGCAGCCAGGAGCGTTCATCGGGATCGAGGATATCCTGGGCAAAGTCCCAGTCATCCGCCAGTTGCCCCGCCCGTTCCCAGTCTGTCGGCCGCGGCGCCGTGAGATGCTGCCAGCCGCTCCCGTTCACCAGCGCGGAGCTCGATGCGGGGGGATGGTACGGATCTGCTGGCAGGGACACATCCATGACGCTCTCCTGGTCAGAAGCGGACTGTTTCGGGGCTGAGGTCCGGAAAATCAACGCCTATGATGATCGCCGCACGCCGTGCCCCTTGGACCGTAGGACGGAGCCTCTTATACTGGACTTTCCGTCATCCTGTAAAGGGAATACCGCCGTGAGCCGTGCGCAGCAGTCACCCGAAGGCAAAGCCTTTTTACCTCTCGCCATCGCCATCCTCACGGTTTCCGACAGTCGCACGCCGGAAACCGACAAATCCGGCGACAAAGTTGCCGAACTCGCCAGCCATGCCGGACACCAGATCGCCGCCCGTCAGATCATCGCCGATGACGCCGAAACCCTGCGCACGCAAATGCGCGACTGGATCGCCGACCCCGCCATCGACGTGATCATCGCCACCGGTGGTACCGGCATCACGGGTCGCGACGTCACTCCCGAGGCCCTCGCGCCTCTCATCAGCAAGCCCATCCCCGGTTTTGGCGAACTTTTCCGCATGCTCTCCTTTCAGGAGATCGGCACCAGCACCATCCAATCCCGTGCCGAAGCCGCCATCTGCGATGGCACCATCGTCTTTCTCCTCCCTGGTTCCACCGGCGGCGTCCGCCTCGGCATGGAGGCCATCATCATTCCGCAACTGGACATCCGGCACGGCCCCTGCAATCTGAGCGAACTGCTGCCGCGCATCCGGTACGAGCACTGAGCGGGTATGATGGCAGAGGACGAGAAGCGGGCGCGCTGGCACGCGTGCTACGCGCAGGCAGAGACACTGGCGCCGGAACCGCTGCCTTTTCTGGCGGCGCATGCGGATTGGCTGCCTGCCGGCGGTCGGGCGCTGGACCTCGCCTGCGGCCGAGGCGGGAATGCGCTGTTTCTGGCGCGACGCGGGCTGGAGACCTGGGCATGGGATTACGCGGAGAGTGCGGTGGCCGGGTTGCGGCAGCGGGCGGATGCCCTACCCTTGCGGGTGGAATGCCGGGACGTGGTCGCTCATCCTCCGGAGCCGGAATCTTTCGATGTAATCGTCGTCGCGCATTTTCTGTACCGGCCATTGTTTCCGGCCCTGGCGGCGGCATCGCGGTCGGGCGGTCTGCTGTTTTATGAGACTTGGGCGGGGGCATACGCTGGGCGCGGGCCGCAAAATCCGGAGTACCGTCTGAAGCCTGGGGAGCTGGCCGGGGCATTCCCGGCGCTGACTTTGTTGGAATTGCAGGAGGATGTGGATCGGGCGGCAGGGGTATGGCGATGCTGAGGCCGCACACCGTGTTTCTCTCTGTTGCCATCCTTCGGGGAAACGAATTCTCCTGGGTCGACGGCAACACTATTCGGCTGGAAGGCATGCGCGGTGGGACGACTCTCCACCGTGTCGGTGAAAACCAGCTCACCCAACTGGGCATGGATGGCAAGCCTTCACGGGTCCGCTGGCTGCCCGTTTTATCCTGAAAAAATTGCCAAAACCCCGGTGAAACGCAGATAATCCCGCCATGCAAAACTCATTTGACGTTATCGTGGTCGGCGGCGGTCACGCCGGGACGGAAGCGGCTGCCGCAGCCGCCCGTCTCGGTGTGCGCACGCTGCTGCTTACCCAGAATCTCGATACCATCGGCCAGATGTCCTGCAACCCGGCCATCGGCGGCATTGGCAAAGGTCATCTGGTCAAAGAAGTCGACGCGCTCGGCGGCATCATGGCGCTCGCCATCGATCAGGCGGGCATCCAGTTCCGCACCCTCAACGCCAGCAAAGGTCCGGCGGTGCGCGCCACCCGCGCCCAGGCCGATCGCAGCCTATACAAGCGCGCCGTACGCCGTTTGCTCGAAGACCTACCCGCCCTGCAACTGTTCCAGGGCATGGTCGGCGATCTGCTCATGGAAGGCGACCGGCTGGGTGGCGTCATCCTGGAAACCGGCCAGGTGCTGCGTGCTGCACAGGTCGTTCTGACCACAGGTACTTTTCTGGGTGGCAGGGTGCACATGGGTGATCAGAATTACCCCGCCGGCCGCGCCGGCGATCCGCCGTCCAACGCTCTGGCGCAACGCCTGCGGGAGATGGCCTTCCCAGTGGCGCGGCTGAAAACCGGTACCCCGCCGCGCATCGACGGCCGCAGCATCGACTATGGGGTGCTGGAGGCACAACCCGGTGATACGCCACCGCCCGCTTTTTCCTTTATGACCCGGCGCATCGACGTGCCACAACTAGCCTGCCACATCACCCACACCAACGCCCGTACTCATGAAATCATTCAGACGAACCTGCACCAGTCGGCCATGTACGGCGGTCATATCCAGTCGGTAGGGCCGCGTTACTGTCCCTCCATCGAGGACAAGGTCGTGCGCTTTGCCGATAAGGCGTCGCATCAGGTTTTTCTGGAACCGGAAGGCCTTGATACCCACGAAGTCTACCCCAACGGTATCTCCACCAGCCTGCCTTTCGGTGTCCAGGTCGAAATGGTGCGCAGCATGCGCGGTCTGGAAAACGCCGTGTTGCTGCGCCCTGGTTACGCCATCGAGTACGACTACCTCGATCCCCGCGAGCTCCGCCCCAGTCTGGAAAGCCGACGCTTGCCGGGTCTGTTCTGTGCCGGCCAGATCAACGGCACCACCGGCTACGAGGAGGCTGCGGCCCAGGGATTGCTCGCTGGTCTCAACGCCGCCCGCCGCGCGCGCGAACTCGCGGCGTGGACGCCCGGTCGCCACGAAGCCTATCTGGGGGTGATGGTGGACGATCTGGTTACCCGCGGACTCGACGAACCCTACCGCATGTTCACCAGCCGCGCCGAATATCGCCTGCAACTGCGGGAGGACAATGCCGACCTGCGTCTGACGCCACATGGCCGGGCATTGGGGCTGGTGGATGAGCGGCGCTGGACGGCTTTCAGTGCCAAGCAGGACACAGTGCAGGCGGAGCGCAGCCGCCTCGAGGGCTTGCGCATCCATCCCGGCAGCGCCATCGCCGGGCGTATTGCGGCGAAGACGGATCAACCCCTCTCCCGCGATGTCACTGCCCTTGAACTCCTCCGCCGCCCCGACTGGGATTACGCCAGCCTGCTCCAGGTGCTCGACCTCGTTCCGTGCAGCGATGCGCAGGCCCGCGAGCAACTGGAGATCGAGTGCAAGTATGCCGGCTATGTCGCCCGTCAGCACGATGAGATCACCCGCGCCGCACGCTGGGAGGGAATGGATATCCCTGCCGACATGGACTACGCAGCGGTGCGGGGTCTCTCTACCGAAGTGATGCAGCGCCTCGCCCGTCAGCGACCGCAGACCATCGGTTTGGCCAGCCGTATCCCTGGTGTGACCCCGGCTGCCGTCTCCCTGCTGCTGATTCATGTGAAACGTCGCGGTCTGCAGCAGGTAGGCTGATTCGATGGCCAAGCCGGAGGTCTCCTCGCAAGAGCTGCGTGCCCGTCTGAATGCCGGACTGGTGGCTCTCGGCCTCGACAACACGGTCGGCGCCGAGCAGCGTAACCTGCTGATCCACTATGTCGCCCTCCTGCAGCGCTGGAATGCCACCCACAACCTGACGGCGGTGCGCGATCCCCTGGAGATGGTGCCCCGCCATCTGCTGGACAGTCTGGCGGTGCTACCCTATTTGCCGGAGGGTGCGGTGGTGGATATCGGTAGCGGTGCCGGATTACCCGGCATCCCTCTCGCCATCTGCTGCCCAGCACAAGCGTTCACCCTGGTGGAACCGGCGGCCAAACGGGTCGCTTTCCTCCGTTACGCCATCGCGGATCTTGGGCTGACCAACGTGCAGGTGGCCCCACAGGGCAGCGAAGATTATCACCCCGATCTCCTGCCAGACGTCATCATCAGCCGTGCCACCGCGCCCCTCGCTCGTCTCGACGCCATGACCAGGCACCTCCAGGGTCCGCACACCTGGGTGCTCGCCCAGAAAGGTCCGGGCGTCGGGGAGGAGTTGACCGACTGGCCCCGCGCCGCAACCCTCCACATCACCCGCCAGGACCTCGCCGTTCCCGGCCTGCCGCCGCGTTTTCTGCTTTCCTGGCGCATCCCGGTCGCCACGCCCTAGCCCCCCGCACCGCTACGGGGTATCCTACGCCAAGTTATCGTCGAAGAATGGAATTCCGCCCAGTCGCCATGCGCACCGTCGCTATTGCCAATCAAAAGGGGGGGGTGGGTAAGACCACCACCGCCGTCAATCTGGCCGCTGGACTCGCCCAGAACGGCAAGCGCGTTCTCCTGATCGACCTCGATCCCCAGGCCAATGCGACCACTGGTCTGGGTCTCGGCAGCAGTGCCACGGCGACGATCTACCACGTCCTCCTTGGCGAACTGCCCCTGAGCGCGGTGTTGTTGAATGCGTTTCCGGAGGGTCTTTCCCTTGCGCCCTCCAGCCCCGATCTTGCGGGTGCGGAGGTGGAGCTTTATGGCCGGCCCGATCGTGAGCGGCGCCTGCAGGATGCCCTCGCACCGGTCGCGGGCTTCGACTATGCCCTGATCGACTGCCCGCCTGCCCTCAATATGCTCACCATAAACGCGCTGGTCGCCGCCGATAGTGTCCTGATCCCCATGCAGTGTGAATACTATGCACTGGAGGGGCTGACCCAATTGCTTGGCACGGTGCGCCGGGTCCGCGCCCAGTTGAATCCCCGTCTGGAGGTGCATGGTCTGCTGCGGACCATGTTCGATAACCGCAACCGGCTGGCTTCCGAAGTGGCACTGGAGCTGGAGCGGCATTTTCCCGACAAGCTGTACCAGGCTGTCGTCCCTCGCAATATCCGCCTCGCCGAGGCGCCCAGCTTTGGCCGTGCCGCTCTGGTCTATGATCCTGCCTGCGCCGGTTCGCGGGCTTATCAGGGCGTTGCCACCGAATTTTTGCGCCGCGAGTGGTTGAAATGAAGCGGGTCGGCCTGGGCCGGGGTCTGGACGCCCTTTTCGCCAGTGAAGGTGGTGCGGGCACGGCCATGCGCGAGGTTCCCCTCGACGTACTGCAGCGCGGGCGTTATCAGCCGCGCGGCCTGATCAGTGCCGAGTCTCTGGAAGAACTGACCGCATCCATCCGCAGTCAGGGGGTGGTGCAGCCCATCGTCATTCGTGCCATCGGTGGCGGCCGTTATGAGATCGTCGCCGGCGAGCGCCGTTGGCGCGCGGCGCAATTGGCGGGCCTCAGCCACATCCCCGCCGTGGTCCGTGAGTGTAGTGATGAACAGGCCCTTGCCATCGGCATCATCGAGAACATCCAGCGCCAGGCTCTGAATCCGCTGGAAGAAGCGCAGGCCCTGCAACGCCTGCTCGACGAGTTCGGCCTCAGCCACGAAGCGCTGGCCGAATCCCTCGGCCGTTCCCGCGCTGCGATCAGTAACCAGTTGCGCCTGCTGCGCCTCTGTCCGGACCTCCATCCCCATGTCGAAAATGGCGCGCTCAGCGCCGGTCACGCCCGTGCCCTGCTGACCCTGCCGGACGGGCGCCAGGTGCAGATTGCGGAAAGGGTGGTGCGTGAGGCCCTGAGTGTGCGGGCCACCGAGCGACTGGTCCAGGCCGAAGGCCGGATCAAGGCCCCCAAGGCGGAGCCCGACGCCAATATTGCCGCACTTTCCGCCCGGATCGCCGCGCGCCTGGGGCTGCCCGTCGACCTGCGTGCGCAGGGGCGGGGCGGTGAATTGCGGATCCGCTGGGAGGATCCGGAACAGGAGGCGGCACTTTTTCAGTGTCTGGGCGTGTCTCTGGATGATGACGAAGGTGGATATTCGGCGCTTGACGGGCTGCATCGGCGTGTTTAGACTCACCGCGTATTCAAGAATTGTCTGTTGAAGGCGCTAAAAAAACAAACCGCGATGGTCAATTTTTCGTCGTATGTGGGGCGGGTGACCGCCACTGTACTGACGTTAGCGCTGCTGATGGCTGCGGTAGCGGCCTGGGGCTGGGGGCGTGAAGAAGCCTACGCAGTGCTTTTTGCAGCATTTTTGAGTGTGGTCAACATGCTTATTTTGGGTGGTCGCCTGATCGCGCTCCCCGCCTCTGCGCAACGCGCTGCACAGCGCTTGGGTGGAGCGGTGTTGCAGCGCTGGACGATCACCATCCTCGGACTGATTTTTGCAATATTCTGGCTGCGCCTGCCGGTCATCGGGCTGGTCGCCGGATTCTTGCTGACCCATTTCGTATTTTTGGCATTTCTGGTGCGGGAACGTTCCAGACAAAGGAGTTAAGCGTGGCATCAGGCGATATCGCCCATCACCTCGTAAACTGGACGATTGGTTCCGGTTTCTGGACGTTTGATCTCGACACCATCGTCATGGGTTGGGTCCTGGCCGCCATCCTGGTGATTACCGCCATGGTGGTGGGCTCCCGTTTGCAGGCCAGCGCCCCCAGCGGGATGCAGAACTGGCTGGAGGGGGTGGTGGATTTCATCGACGATCTGGTACAAGGCAGCTTCCCGGTCAAGGATCCACTGATTGCCCCGGTCGCCATGACGGTGTTTCTCTGGATTCTGTTGATGAACAGCATGGACCTCATCCCCGCGTACCTGCCGGGGATGGTTGCACACGGGTTCGGGCTCACGGAGTTCCGCATTACCCCCACGGTCAACCTGAATACGACTCTGGGTGTCGCCGTCGCCGTGTTTCTGTTGATGATCGCCACCAATCTGCGCGTCAAGGGATTCTCCTATTTCAAGACCTACCTGACCCATCCTTTCGGTATCTTCCTGGCGCCGATAAATATCATCATGTCGCTGATCGAAGAGATCACCAAACCGTTGAGCCTGGGTCTGCGACTTTTTGGCAACATGTTTGCCGGCGAACTGGTCTTCCTGCTGCTGGCCATGCTGCCCTGGTGGGGCGGGCTGGTCATGGGCGAAGTCTGGTCACTGTTTGAGAGTTTGATCATCATCCTGCAGGCATTTATTTTCACCGTGCTGACGGTGGTTTATCTCGGCATGGCGAACATGCAGGATCACTAAGAGTTTATTATTTCACTTTGCGACACTTGTAAGGAGTTACCATGGACGCACATACCATCATTGTTGCTGCTACTGCCATTGCCGTAGGTATCATTTTCGGCGCCGCCGGTCTGGGTTCCGCCATCGGTTGGGGTCTGATCACCTCCAAGACTATTGAAGGTATCACCCGTCAGCCGGAAATGCGCCCACAGTTGTTGGTGAATACTTTCATCTTTGCCGGTCTGATGGAATCTTTCCCCTTCATTATTCTGGCCTTCGGTTTCTGGTTCCTCTTCGCCAACCCGTTCCTGGGCTGATGCTGGACCGGCTGAGCCGGCCCACTTGCAAGTGAGGTAGTCATGAATCCAGTAGGTATCAATGGAACGCTGATCGTACAGTTCGTCACCTTCGTCATCTTGGTGGCCTTGCTGTACAAGTATATGTATGGTCCTTTGCGTAAGGTCATGGATGACCGTCGCGCCAAAATCGCCGACGGCCTGGCGGCAGCGGAACGCGGTAAGGAAGAGATGGCTCTGGCGCAGAAGCGTGCGACGGAACTGCTCCGTGAAGCCAAGGAAAAGGCGGCAGAAATCATCGCCAATGCCGAGCGTCGTGGTGTGGAGTTGCGTGAAGAGGCACAGGGTAAGGCGCGCGAGGAAGCCGATCGGATCATCGCCAGCGCGCGCGCCGAAATCGACGTCGAAACCAATCGGGCGCGCGAAGTGCTGCGTGGGCAGGTGGTGGAGCTCGTGGTGAATGGCACCCAGCGCATTCTGCATCGCGAAATCGACGATCAGGCCCACCGCGACATCATCGACCGTATGGTCGGCCAATTGTGAGGAGCCTCCCATGGCGGATCTGATCACGGTGGCGCGTCCCTACGCAGAGGCGCTTTATGGGCTGGCGAAAGAGAGTGGCCAGGAACAGGCCTGGGCGGATGCGCTGCAGGCGCTTGCCGCCATGATTGCCGATGTTCAGGCGCAGGCCTTTCTCACTGATCCGGAGCGTGCTGACGCCGAAAAGGTGTCCTTGCTGACTGCGGTTCCTGTGGCGGTGGACGGCGAGGCGTGGAGGGCATTCCTGGCGCTGTTGATCCACAATGATCGCTGGCCCGCGACGGCCGAGATCGGCACGCTTTTCGCGGACGCCGTGCGCCGCGCGGAAGGCATTGTCGATGTCCTGGTCACCAGCGCCGTCGCCCTGGACGCCGGGCAGAAGACGGCTGTGCAGTCCGCGCTCGAGCGCCGCTTTACCGGCCACAAGGTGGCATTCCGGGAAGCGGTCGATGCCGCGCTGATCGGTGGCCTAGTTATTCATACGGGTGATCTCACCATAGATGCTTCCGTGCGTGGACAAGTGCAGCAGCTTGCCCGAACCCTTCGCAGCTAAGTCTTGAGGAAATGGTATGCAACAACTGAATCCATCGGAAATCAGTGAACTGATCCGCGCACGGATCGCCGGCTTTGAAGGCCGTGTCGAAACGCGCTCGCAGGGCACCATCATCAGCTTGAGTGACGGCATTCTCCGCATTCACGGTCTGGAAGACGTAATGTACGGCGAGATGCTGGAACTCCCCGGCGGCCGCTTCGGGCTGGCCATGAATCTGGAACAGGACAATGTCGGCGCAGTCGTGCTCGGCGAGTTCTCCGGTCTCCAGGAGGGCGACGTCGTCAAGTGCACCGGCAGAGTCATGCAGGTGCCCATTGGCAAGGCGCTTCTCGGTCGTGTCGTCAATGCCCTGGGCCAGCCTGTCGATGGCAAGGGTGCCATTGACGCCGAGGAGTTCGACGTCCTTGAAAAAATCGCCCCTGGCGTAATCGACCGGCAGAGTGTCGACGAGCCCATGCAGACCGGCATCAAGTCCATCGACGCCATGGTGCCGATTGGTCGTGGTCAGCGCGAACTCATCATCGGCGACCGCCAGACCGGCAAGACGGCCGTCGCGATCGATGCCATTCTCAATCAGAAAGGCAAGGATGTGCAGTGCATCTATGTTGCCATCGGCCAGAAGGCTTCCACCGTTGCCAGCGTGGTGCGCAAGCTCGAAGAATACGGCGCCATGGAGTACACCACGGTGATTGCCGCCAACGCCTCCGAATCTGCCGCCATGCAGTATCTGGCGCCCTATGCCGGTTGCACCATGGGGGAATATTTCCGCGACCGCGGTATGAATGCGCTCATCGTGTATGATGATCTTACCAAGCAGGCTTGGGCCTATCGCCAGATTTCCCTGCTGTTGCGCCGTCCGCCGGGCCGTGAAGCGTATCCGGGGGATGTGTTTTATCTGCATTCCCGTCTGCTGGAGCGCGCCGCGCGTGTCAATGCGGATTTCGTCGAGAAGTTTACCAAGGGCGAGGTGAAGGGCAAGACCGGTTCGTTGACCGCCCTGCCCATCATCGAAACCCAGGCGGGTGACGTGTCGGCCTTCGTGCCCACCAACGTGATCTCCATCACTGACGGCCAGATCTATCTGGAAACCGATCTTTTCAACGCCGGTATCCGTCCCGCCATCAACGCCGGCCTGTCGGTATCGCGGGTGGGTGGCGCGGCGCAGACCAAGCTCATCAAGAAGCTGGGCGGCGGTATTCGTCTGGATCTGGCCCAGTATCGTGAGCTGGCAGCCTTTGCGCAGTTTGCCTCCGATCTGGATGAAATTACCCGCAAGCAGATCGATCGCGGCAAGCGGGTCACGGAATTGCTGAAGCAGGATCAGTTCTCTCCGATGTCTGTGGCAGAGCAGGGCGCGGCGCTTTTTGCGGCCAGCAGTGGTGCGCTGGACGATGTCGAAGTGGCCAATGTACGACCCTTCGAGAAGGCGCTGCTCGCTTATTTGAACAGCAACTACAAAGACTTGATGGCCGGAATCGAAGAGAAGAAGGATCTGACGGACGACCTCAAGAAGCAACTCGACGCGGCGGTCAAGCAGTTCAAGTCCGGCTCGACGTACTAGGAGAGTAGCATGGCCAACGCCAAGGAAATCCGGGGGCAGATCAAGAGCGTAAAGAATACGCGCAAGATCACGCGCGCCATGGAGATGGTGGCTGCGAGCAAGATGCGGCGCGCTCAGGAGCGGATGCGCGCCGCCCGTCCCTACGCGGAGAAAATTCGCGAGGTATTGGGACATCTGGCGCAGGCCCATCCCGAGTATGAACACCCGTTGATGCAGGTGCGCCCCGTCAAAAAGGCAGGCTTTCTGGTGGTGACCACGGATCGAGGGCTTTGTGGCGGGCTCAACGTGAATGTGCTGCGTAGCGTCGTCCAAAAGATGCGCGAGCTCCACGATGGGGGGGTCGAGTCGAATCTCGCGGTGGTGGGCAACAAAGGGTTGGGCTTTTTGCGGCGCCATGGTGCGCATCTCGTGGCGGAGCTGAACGGATTGGGTGACAGCCCGCATCTGGGCGACATGATCGGACCCATCCGGGCGATGGCGGATGCTTACGCCAAGGGCGAGGTCGACGTGGTCTATCTGGTTTCCTCCCGTTTCGTGAATACGATGTTGCAGCGAGCAACGGTCGAGCAATTGCTGCCGGTCGAAAAACCGACGGCGTCCGCAGAACCGCGTGCGGAGTTGTGGGATTACATCTATGAGCCCGAAGCCCGTCCGGTGCTGGATCGTCTGATGCAGCGCTATGTGGAATCAGTGGTGTACCAGGCGGTTATCGAACACCTTGCCTGCGAACAGAGCGCGCGCATGGTTGCCATGAAAAGTGCGTCGGACAACGCCAAACGTATGGTGGATGACCTCCAGTTGGCCTACAACAAGGCGCGCCAGGCCGCCATTACTCAGGAAATCGCCGAGATCAGCGCCGGTGCGGCGGCGGTTTGACGATGTGCACAGCATTTTTTGGAATTTTTGAGGGTTAAATCATGAGCGAAGCGGTTGCTAAAGAAAACGCCGTCGGCCATATCGTCCAGGTGATCGGGCCGGTGATCGACGTCGCCTTTTCTCGTGGGCAGGTCCCCGAGATCATGGAAGCTATTGTGGTCGACGAAAACAATCTGACCATCGAGGTGCAGGCCCAGTTGGGTGACGGCGTGGCGCGCGGTATCGCCATGGGGTCCAGCGAAGGCCTCAAACGCGGGTTGGCCGTCACCCGTACCGGTGCGCCGATCAGTGTGCCGGTAGGGCATGCCACTCTGGGCCGGATCATGAACGTCCTGGGTGAGCCGGTAGATGGCAAAGGACCCGTACAGACGGAAGATCGCCAGGCCATCCATCGCCCGGCGCCGGCCTTTGACGAACTCGCGGCAAGCACCGAGGTGCTGGAGACCGGTATCAAGGTCATTGATCTGGTCTGTCCTTTCGCCAAGGGCGGTAAGGTCGGCCTCTTCGGCGGCGCCGGCGTGGGCAAGACGGTGCTCATGATGGAGTTGATCCGCAACATCGCTATCGAGCATACCGGATATTCGGTGTTCGCAGGCGTCGGCGAGCGGACTCGCGAAGGGAACGACTTTTACCATGAAATGACCGACTCCGGCGTTTTGGACAAGGTCGCCCTGGTATACGGGCAGATGAACGAGCCGCCTGGCAACCGTTTGCGCGCCGGGTTGACCGGCCTGACCATGGCGGAGCACTTCCGTGACGAAGGTCGCGACATTTTGATGTTCATCGATAACATTTTCCGCTATACGCTGGCCGGCACTGAAGTCTCGGCGCTGCTGGGGCGCATGCCTTCTGCGGTGGGCTATCAGCCAACGCTGGCTGAAGAAATGGGCCAGTTGCAGGAACGTATCACTTCCACCAAGGTAGGGTCCATCACCTCTGTGCAGGCCGTTTACGTGCCGGCGGACGATCTCACCGATCCTTCTCCGGCGACGACCTTTGCCCACTTGGACGCCACGGTGGTGTTGTCGCGGCAGATTGCGGAACTGGGCATCTACCCCGCGCTCGATCCACTCGATTCTTTCAGCCGTCAGCTCGATCCGCAGATCGTTGGCCAAGAGCACTATGATGTGGCTCGTTCCTGCCAGAAGACGTTGCAGCGCTACAAGGAATTGCAGGATATCATTGCCATTCTGGGCATGGATGAATTGTCCGAGGACGACAAACTGCTGGTGTCGCGGGCACGCAAGATTCAGCGCTATCTGTCCCAGCCTTTCTTTGTCGCTGAAGTGTTCACCGGCAGCCCCGGTACCTATGTCTCCCTGAAGGAAACGATCCGTGCGTTCAAGGCGATCGTGGCAGGAGAGTATGACCACCTGCCCGAGCAGGCCTTCTACATGGTCGGCACCATAGATGAAGCCCTTGCCAAGGCGCAAAAGCTGCAGCAAGGCTAAATCATGGCGATGACCATAGATGTGCGGGTAGTCAGCGCTGAAGGCAGCATCTACGCGGGGGTCGCCGATATGGTGGTGGCCCCCGGCGAGATGGGCGAGCTTGGCATTCTGCCCCGCCACGCGCCGTTGCTGACCGGGCTGCGCCCCGGTGAGTTGCGGATCATTCACGGCGCGGAGACGGAATATCTCTTCGTCAATGGCGGGATTCTGGAAATTCAACCCGACATGGTGACGGTGCTGGCTGACTCGGCGGAACGCGCGACAGATATCGACGAAGCCAAGGCTTTAGCGGCCAAGCAGGCTGCGGAAGCTCGGATGGCGGGACACACGGATCAGATGGAGTATGCGGCGGCCCAGGCGGAATTGCTGGAGCAGATTGCTCGCCTGAAGACGGTGCAACGCCTGCGGGAGCAGGGATTGCTGCGCTGACCGTCGCGCAATGTGTGCAGGCGCGTCGTGTAACACCACACAGACCCCAGCGGCTGAAGAGTCCCTGGGGTCTGTGTATTTTGTGGTCTGGCGTTTATGCTGACAGACAACGCAAGGCATGGAGACATCATGTTGACGGATATCGTAATCCTCGCTGCCGGGCAGGGCACGCGCATGCACTCGGCTCTACCCAAGGTGCTGCAACCGCTTGGGGGAAAACCAATGCTTGCCCACGTACTGGCTACGGCGACAGATCTGGCGGTGCGGCGTATCCACATTGTGGTCGGTTTCGGCGGCGATGCCGTGCAGGCCGTCTTCCCGGACACGCCGGCGAGCTGGTGGACTCAGGCACGGCAGCTCGGTACCGGCGATGCGCTGAAATCGGCGTTGCCGGGTTTCATGGGAGCGGACCGGGTACTGGTACTGTATGGCGACGTGCCCCTCTTGACGGCAGCGACACTGCGCGAATTTCTCCAACAAACCCCGGCGACAGCACTTGGATTGATGACGGCATCGGTAAGCGAGCCCCACGGCTACGGCCGGATTCTCCGTGATACGGACGGCCAGGTGCAGGCTATCCGTGAGCACAAGGATTGCCAGACGGACGAACAGGCCATCTGCGAGATAAATCTTGGGATGATGGTACTGCCGGTACAGCCGCTGGCGGGCTGGCTACAGGGACTGTCTGCACGCAATGCCCAGGGCGAGATGTACCTGACGGATGTGGTGGCGGCAGCGCGGGCGGACGGCTATGTCGTTTGGCCCTTTACACTGGCTGATGCGACCGAGGCTCTGGGGGTGAATGACCCCTTGCAGTTGGCGATTCTGGAGCGTGTGTTTCAGCGGCAGCAACTGCGCGCGCTGCAGATGCGGGGATTACGGGTGGCGGACCCGGCGCGGGTAGACATTCGTGGCGAGCTTACTTGCGGTCAGGACTGTTGGGTGGATGCCAACGTGTTGTTTGTCGGCGAGGTGCATCTGGGGCATCGCGTCCGCGTAGGAGCTGGCGCCGTTTTGCAGGATGCGCAGATTGGCGACGACGTGGAGATTCTACCCTACAGCCTTATCGAAGGCGCCCAAATTGGGGCCGGGGCGCGGATCGGACCTTTCGCGCGGATTCGCCCCGGAACGGAGATCGGCGAAGCCGCTCATATCGGCAACTATGTCGAGGTGAAGGCTGCCAAAATCGGCGCGGGCAGCAAGGCCAACCACCTGAGTTACATCGGGGACGCGGAGATCGGTACCGGAGTGAATGTGGGCGCCGGGACGATTACCTGCAATTATGACGGAGCGAACAAACATCGGACCATCATCGGCAATGACGTGTTCATCGGCTCCGACAGCCAGTTGGTGGCGCCAGTGCACATTGGCGACGGAGCGACCATCGGCGCGGGCAGCACCATTACCAAAGAGGTACCTCCGGGAGGACTGACGCTGAGTCGCAACCCGCAGCGTACCATTCCTCATTGGCAGCGGCCGCGGCGTGACAAAAAGTAATTCCCGATAACGCGGGATGGTCTTCGATGACAGGAGAACAGGATCATGTGCGGTATTGTCGGTGGGGTGAGCAAAACAGATCTGGTCCCGATGATTCTGGAGGGGCTGCAGCGCCTGGAGTATCGTGGCTATGACTCTGCCGGGCTGGCGATATTGGGGACCAATGCGGATTTGCTGCGGGTGCGCAGCGTCGGGCGCGTCGCCGAGCTGACTGCCGCCGTTGTCGAGCGTGGCTTGCAGGGTCAGGTGGGCATCGGCCACACGCGCTGGGCCACCCATGGCGGCGTCGCCGAATGCAATGCGCATCCCATGATCTCCCATGAACAGATCGCAGTGGTCCATAACGGTATCATCGAGAACTTTCATGCCTTGCGCGCCCGCCTGGAAGCAGCTGGGTACACCTTCACCTCCGAGACCGACACGGAGGTCATCGCGCATCTGGTGCACCATTATCGGCAGACCGCGCCGGACCTGTTCGCGGCGACTCGCCGGGCAGTGGGCGATCTGCGCGGCGCCTATGCCATCGCGGTGATCTCCAGCCGCGATCTGGAGACCGTGTGCGTGGCACGGATGGGCTGCCCGCTGCTGCTGGGCATTGCCGATGATGGGCATTACTTCGCTTCGGACGTGGCGGCCCTGCTGCCGGTGACCCGCCGCGTGTTGTATCTCGAAGACGGCGATGTGGCCATGCTGCAGCGACAGACCCTGCGGATTACGGATCAGGCCGGAGCGTCACGGCAGCGGGAAGAACACTGGAGCCAGCTCAGTGCGGCGGCTGTCGATCTGGGGCCTTACCGCCACTTCATGCAGAAGGAAATCCACGAACAGCCCCGCGCAGTTGCGGATACCCTGGAAGGTGCGCTGAACAGTCAACTGGATCTGACGGACCTCTGGGGAGATGGTGCCGCGGCCATGTTTCGCGATGTGGACCGGGTGCTGTTCCTGGCCTCTGGCACTAGCCACTACGCGACATTGGTGGGACGCCAATGGCTGGAAAGCATTGTAGGGATTCCGGCGCAGGCGGAGCTGGGGCACGAATATCGCTACCGGGACTCCATTCCCGACCCGCGCCAGTTGGTGGTGACCCTTTCGCAATCCGGCGAAACGCTGGATACTTTCGAGGCCTTGCGCCGTGCCAAGGATCTCGGTCATACGCGCACACTGGCCATCTGCAATGTCGCGGAGAGCGCTATTCCGCGGGCGTCGGCGTTGCGTTTCCTGACCCGGGCCGGCCCAGAGATCGGAGTGGCCTCGACCAAGGCGTTCACCACCCAGTTGGCGGCGCTCTATCTGCTGGCTCTGTCTTTGGCCAAGGCGCAGGGGCGTCTGAACGAAGTGCAGCAGGCTGATCACCTGGATGCCTTGCGGCAACTGCCGGGCAGTGTCCAGCAAGCCCTGAACCTGGAGCCGCAGATTCAGGGGTGGGCGGCACGTTTTGCCAGCAAGGACCATGCGCTTTTTCTGGGGCGCGGCCTGCACTACCCCATTGCGCTGGAGGGCGCGCTCAAACTCAAGGAAATCTCCTATATCCACGCCGAGGCTTATCCTGCGGGCGAATTGAAGCATGGCCCCTTGGCCCTGGTGGACCGCGACATGCCCGTGGTGGTGATCGCGCCCAATGACCGCCTCCTCGAAAAGCTCGCTGCCAACATGCAGGAAGTCCACGCCCGTGGCGGTGAGCTCTATGTTTTTGCCGATTCGGACAGCCACTTTAACGCCAGTGAGGGCGTGCATGTGATGCGTTTGCCCCGTCACGCCGGTCTGCTCTCCCCCATCGTCCACGCTATCCCGGTGCAGTTGCTGGCCTATCACGCGGCGCTGGTGAAGGGCACCGATGTGGACCGGCCGCGTAACCTCGCGAAGAGCGTGACGGTGGAGTAATGGGGCGGTTCGGTGTACCGGGTGTTGTTAACGGACAATAGAGTATCATCCCGGCGTTTCCCTGAATTTCGGGCGGCCGGACCTGCTTGGCAGACGCAGCGAACTGGGCTGTGAATGGCGCAGGCATGGTCACGGCGTGCCGGGGGAGATCTGTGAAGAGGCGCCGGCTATAGTCCGTGTCACGGGCAGCTACTTTTGCTGATCCCCCGTGTGCTGATGAATACAGAGAAGGAGAGGTGCTATGCGTTGTCTGGTTAGCAGTGCTCGCCCTTACGATGAGCAGTTCCTCAGCGCCGCTAACCACGGACGCCACGAATTGGTATTTCTTGAAACCGCATTGAGCGCGGATACGGCCTTCATTGCCCAGGGATACCCTGCCATTTGCCCCTTCGTGGATGACACGCTGGACGCAAAAACCCTGGAAACCATAGCGCGCTTGGGGACTAAACTACTGGTGTTGCGCAGCACCGGGTTCAACCATGTGGACATCCCTGCTGCCGAGAAGTATGGCATCACCGTCATGCGGGTGCGCGATTATTCTCCTTATGCGGTGGCTGAATATGCCGTCGGCCTGATGTTGACCCTGAACCGGCATTTGCATAAAGCTTATAATCGAGTGCGTGACGGTAATTTTCTCCTCGACGGCTTGCTTGGATTTGATATGCATGGCAAAACTGTCGGTATTGTTGGCACTGGAAAAATTGGTCAGGCACTCGCCCGGATTCTGCATGGTATGGGCTGCCACCTGTTGGGCTATGACACAGTCGTCAATCCCGCGTGCCTGGAACTCGGCGTTGCGTATGTACCGCTGGAAGAATTGCTCGCCAAAAGCCAAATCGTCAGCCTCCATGTGCCGCTTCTCCCGGAAACCCGGCATCTGATGAATGCGGAACGGTTCGCCTTGATGCCCGATGGTGCCGTGCTGATCAATACCAGCCGCGGTCCGCTCATCGACACCACGGCACTCATTGCGGCGCTGAAAAGCCGCCATCTGGGTGCAGTGGGTCTGGATGTCTATGAAGAAGAAGCGGAATTATATTTTAAGGATCATTGCGACGACATTATCTGCGATGACAGCTTCGAACGGTTGCTTACCTTCCCCAACGTTATCGTTACCGGCCATCAGGCCTTTTTTACCCGCGAGGCCCTAAAAACCATCGCGGACACCACGATCCAGAACCTGGATGACTACAGCGATGGAAAGGATAATCCAAATTGCGTTCGCAGCAAGGGGTGAGAACAGTTCCGATATTCCATTCGCGAGGAATCCCCATCGGCGCCAGCCTTGGATGAGGCACCTGCGGCCTTGATTTTTTCTTTGGCAGGCACCACTTTCAGCGTGCTTACATTCAACCGTTCGCTCGCTGCGCGAACCCCGTTACTTCATCAGGAGAGATAATGGCCACCGGCAAGGAAACCATGCAATTTCAAACCGAGATCAATCAGCTATTGCAGTTGATGATCCATTCGCTGTACTCCAACAAAGAAATCTTTCTGCGCGAGTTGATCTCCAATGCCTCCGACGCTTGCGACAAGCTACGTTTCGAGGCATTGGCTGACCCCGCCCTCTTGACAGGTGACAGCGAGCTCAAGGTAGAGGTGGACTTCGATCCCGAAGCCGGCACCATTACCGTGCGGGACAACGGTATTGGCATGAACCGCGACGAAGTGATTGCTAATATCGGCACCATCGCCAAATCCGGAACGCGAGAATTCTTTGAACGCCTCAGCGGCGATCAGACCAAAGACGCCAAGCTGATCGGCCAGTTCGGAGTAGGTTTTTATTCGGCATTCATCGTTGCAGATCGCGTTAGCCTGAACACTCGTCGCGCCGGCATGGAGGCCGAGCATGGCGTTCGCTGGGAGTCGGATGGTACCGGAACCTACACCCTGGAAACCCAGGATCTGCCCGCGCGCGGTACCGAAATCGTCTTGCACTTGCGTGAGGAAGAACGCCAGGACCTGCTCAGCGCATGGCGCTTGCGCAGCATCATCAACAAGTATTCGGATCACATACCCCTGTCGATCCGTATGCGCAAAATAGGCGAAGATGGCAAACCTGGTGACGAATGGGAAACGGTCAATAAGGCCTCCGCTCTCTGGCAACGATCCAAGTCCGAGATCAGCGACGACGAATACAAGGAGTTTTATCGCTATGTCAGCCACGACTATGGCGACCCTCTGGCCTGGAGCCACAACCATGTGGAAGGACGGCTGGAATACACCTCCTTACTTTTCATTCCTGCCAAAGCACCCTTTGATCTCTGGGATCACAACCATTCCCACGGTATCAAGCTCTATGTGCAGCGCGTCTTCATCATGGACGATGCCGAGCAGCTCCTTCCCCGCTATCTGCGCTTTGTGCGCGGTGTGATCGATTCCAGCGATTTGCCTCTTAACGTCTCCCGCGAGATTCTGCAAGGTAACCGAGTCATTGATCAGATGCGCTCCGGTTCGGTGAAACGAATACTGAGTCTCCTCGAGGAAATGGCCGAGAAAGAGCCTGAAAAATATCAGACGTTTTGGAATGAATTCGGACGGGCACTCAAGGAAGGGCCGGGCGAGGATTACAGCAACCGCGAACAGATCGCCAGGCTGCTGCGCTTCGCCAGCACCCACACGGACACGGACACGCAAAATGTATCGCTGGCCGATTACCTCGCGCGTATGGCCGAGGGTCAAGACAAAATTTACTACATCACTGCGGACTCCTTCCTTGCCGCCAAGAACAGCCCACAGCTGGAGTTGCTGCGCAAAAAAGGCATCGAGGTATTGCTGCTCAGTGATCGCGTGGATGAATGGCTGACCAGCCATCTGCCGGAATTTGAGGGTAAGGTACTGACGTCCGTCGCCAAAGGTGCACTTGACCTGGGCGCCATCGAAACCGAAGAAGAACGCAAATCGCAGGAAGAAACCGAAAAGGATGCCGAGGGTTTGGTGGAACGCATCAAAAACGCCTTAGGCGAGCGGGTGGAGGCTGTGCGCGTATCCCATCGCCTGACCAGTTCTCCGGCCTGTATCGTCCTGGGCGAGCGGGACATGGCCCTGTACATGCAGCAATTGCTCAAGCAGGCCGGTCACGAAATATCCAGCACCAAACCTGTCCTGGAGATCAACCCCACCCATCCCATGCTGGCACGCATAGAAGGCGAAAAAGACGATACTCGCTTCGCCGAATGGTCAGCACTGTTGCTGGATCAAGCGATTCTGGCCGAGGGGGGGCAATTGGAAGATCCCGCCGGTTTCGTCGCCCGTATCAATCAGTTGATGCTTGCGCTGGCAGGCTGAGCTTGCCTGACCAAAAACAGGAAATCCCCCGGCTATGCCGGGGTGACAGTTTTGTCCGTCAATATCTACCGGCTCATGGTCGCTGCCAGCAGGGGCCGCAACTCCTTGAGCGTTCTCGTATTGAGCACGTCCTTCATCTCCAGCCAGCCGCGCTGCGCCTGCTGCAGGCCAAAACGCAGGTTGTCGAAGTCGTGAATACTGTGGGCGTCGGAATTGACGGCCAGCAGCACCCCTTCTTCCTTGGCCGTCCGCGCATGGATATCGACGAGATCCAGCCGCTCGGGCTGAGCATTGATCTCCAGAAAGCATCCTCGCTCGCGCGCATGGCGGATGATGCGGGGCATGTCCACATCCATGGGGTTCCGGCTGCCGATGAGTCGCCCGCTGGGGTGGGCGAGGATGGTGAAATGGGGGTTGTCCATGGCCTTAAGGATGCGTGCGGTCTGTTTGCCCCTGGGCAGATCGAAGCGGTAATGCACGGCCGCCACCACCAGGTCCAGATCGGACAGGATACCGCCGGGTAAATCCAGGCTGCCGTCTTCCAGAATGTCTACCTCTATGCCCTTGAGGAGCGTGATACCGTCGAGTTCGGTATTGAGGGTATCAATCTCATCCATCTGCCGACGCAAACGCACCGGGTCGAGGCCATGGGCGACGGTCAGGTGGCGGCTGTGCTCGGTGATAGCCAGATATTCCAGACCCGCGGCCCGGGCCGCCGCAGCCATGTCTCGTATACTATAGTGGCCATCGCTGGCCTTGCTGTGGGCGTGAAGGTCACCGCGTAAATCGCCCATCGCCACCAGTTTCGGCAGATGTCCGGCGCGGGCGGCCTGGATCTCGCCGCGGTTCTCCCGCAATTCCGGCTCGATATAAGGCAGGCCGACAGCGGCGTAGACCGACTCCTCCGTATCGCCGGCAATCCGTTCCTTCCCGCGAAAAAGCCCATATTCGTTGACTTTCAGACCTATATCCTGACCCATGCGGCGGATGGCGATGTTGTGGGACTTGGAGCCGGTAAAATAATGCAGGGCGGCACCATAGGCGGATTCGTCCACGGCGCGCAGGTCCACCTGGAGCTTGTTGCGCAGGATCACGGTGGCCCGGGTGGTACCCTGGGAGAACACTTCCGCCACATCCTCATAGGCGGTGAAGCGCTCCATGACCGGACTGTCCGCAGAGGCCGTAGCCAGTATATCCAGGTCGCCCACCGTATCCCTGCCGCGCCGGAAGCTGCCGGCCACCACCACTCGCCGCACCCCGGGTACGTTCCGCAGATAGCGAACCAGGGCGGCGGCATACGGAGCGGCGACGGCGATGGGAAAACGAGGAACGGCGGCGATCTGGGCCTGAAGGGCTTCCAGAATGCGCGCTTCGGTTTTCTCGCCAAAACCGGGGATACTGCGAATGCGCCCCTCTCTGGCGGCGCGGGTGAGCTGGTCCACGGTTTCCACGTCCAGTTCGTGCCAAAGTGCCTTGACCCGCTTGGGTCCAAGACCCGGCACCTTGAGCAGCTCCGTCAGCGCTGGCGGGGTTTGTTTTTCCAGTTTTTCGAGGAAGGAGCAGTGTCCCGTGGTGACGATCTCGATAATTTTTTTGGCTAGATCCTCGCCGATGCCGGGTAGCTCGGTGAGGTCCTCGCCAGCCTCCACCATGGTTTTGAGGTCGCTGGTCAGCCCCAGCACGAGGCGGGCGGCGGTGCGGTATGCCCGCACCCGAAAGGGGTTGGCGTCCTCGATCTCCAAAAGATCGGCGATTTCGTCGAATGCGCGCGCGATGTCGGGGTTGAGAACGGGCATGACTTAGGGATGCGGCGGTTTTTGTGGCGGCGGTGTATTGCGCAATATCTCCAGCACCTCTTCGTCCTTGACTTCCCGGAAATCCGTAAAGAACTCTCCTACCGCATGAAACGGCTCCGGGGCCGACAGGTAAACCAGATCATCTGCGAGGGGATGCAAACGCGCGATGGTGTCGGGAGGGGCCACGGCAAAGGCGGCGATCAGGCGCGCGGGCCGCTGCTGGCGAAGGAGACGCAGTGCAGCCCCCAGAGTAGCACCGGTGGCGACGCCGTCGTCAACCACAATGACGATCCGGCCACGGGGATCGATGGCCGGGTGAATCGGCGTGTATTGCGCCCGTCTCGCCTTGATCACCTCCAGTTGCCGGGTGGCTTCGTCGCGAATGTATTGCTCGCCGATGCCCAGACGGCCGGCAATGGGATCCATCCATATCCGCCCGCTTTCATCGACGGCGCCTACGGCATATTCGGGGTTGCCGGGCGCCCCGATCTTGCGTACCAGAACCACGTCAAGGTCACCGTGCAGCGCGTTGGCGATGATGCGCCCCATGGGTAGTGCCCCGCGGGGAATGGCGAGCACCAGGGGATCTTTGCCATCATAAGCGGTCAGGCTGCGCGCCAGTAATTCCGCTGCCGCTTCACGGCTGGCATAATTCGGGGGATAAGTAGTCATGGTTGGAACCCCCTTAACCGCTCCAGCAAGTCCACCGCCAGCGCGGCCCCTGCCATATCGATCTCCAGATCGCGGCTGAGGCGGCGGCTGAGGCGGGCGCGATAGAGATCGAGACTGCGGAAGCGCCAGTGCTGCGGGCCGCTGCCTTCGGGACGAATGACGCCGTAATGCACCAGTTGCACGGCTTCGCCTTCGGCGCAGTGGAGCAGGGTGCAAAAGTGCGGAAAATCAAAGCAGAAATCGCCCTCTTCCAGCAACTCCGCTTCGATGACGGTGATCGGTGGTGAAACCATGGCGCATTCTCCTCGGTCTTCTCGTCAGCGGCGGGGATGGAAGTCGGACATCTCTGCCAGTTGGTTCCACAGGGCTTTCTCCGGTTCGCCGATTTTTTTGGGGACGACAATCTGGATTACGGCATACAAATCTCCAGGTGGTTTGCTGCCGGCGCCGGGCAACCCCTTTTGACTGAGCCGCAGCTTCTGCCCGCTGCTGCTGCCGGCCGGAATCTTCATGCGCACGTCGCCATCCAGGGTGGGAACTTCGACGCTGGCGCCGAGCACCGCCTCCCACGGAGTGATGTGCAGGTCATGATATAAATCACTGCCCTCTATCCGAAACCTGGGGTGTGGCAGAAACTGGATGTGCAGGTACAGATCCCCATTGGGACCGCCACCCATACCCGGCGCGCCCTGCCCGGCCATACGCAGTCGCTGTTCTTCGCGGATGCCTTTGGGGATCTTGACGGTCAGGCGCCGCGCTTCACGGCGCATACGGCCATCGGGCCCCATGGTGGGTACTTCCAGGCTGATCTCACGCTGGGCGCCCTGGGCCGCATCCTCCAGGCTGACGCGGATCGTGGCCTCGCTATCTTCGCCTTGGCTGCGGAATCCGCCCGCCCCGCCGCTACCGAACCCACCACCCTGTTGCTGGCGGAATATGGACTCGAAAAAGTCGCTGAACCCACCGCCACCCCCGCCAAAGCCACCCGCGGCCTGCTGACCCCAGCCGGGCGGGGGCCGGAACTCCTGGCCGGCGCGCCAGTTGCTGCCCAACTGGTCATAGGCGGCACGTTTCTCCGGATCCTTGAGCACCTCGTAGGCTTCCTGGAGGTCCTTGAAGCGTTCCTCCGCATCCTTTTCCTTGCTCACATCCGGGTGATATTTGCGCGCCATTTTGCGATAGGACGCTTTGATGGCATCGGCATCGGCGCTGCGTTCGACCCCCAGAATTTTGTAGTAGTCCTTGTATTCCAACTCGTCCCCCTTATCATTGGTTATAGCAGACAGCGGTCCGACTGCAAGTCTGCCTGCCACAATGCGGTCATTACGCCGTATTTTCAAGCCTGGGCGCGTGCGCGCAAGGAGTTGTCGTGTCTGAATGGTCTGCTCTCAATCCCCGCCAGATGGAGGCGGTAACCCTGCCGCCCGGTCCGGCGCTGGTGCTGGCGGGGGCAGGATCGGGAAAAACGCGGGTGCTGACCAGTCGTATCGCCCACCTGCTGGAAGGGGACGTATACCCTGGCGCAATTCTTGCGGTGACCTTCACCAACAAGGCGGCACGCGCCATGCGCGGGCGATTGGATGGCATGGTGGCCATGGACTTGCGGGCCTTGTGGATGGGCACCTTCCACGGCATCGCCCACCGTCTGTTGCGCATGCATCACGAAGTGCTGGGCCTGCCTGCAGACTTTCAGGTCCTGGATGCCGACGATAGTCAGCGCCTGCTGCGGCGGATCATGCGCGAAGCGCAGATGGATGAGAAGCAGTGGCCGCCGCGCGCCATGGCCGGGCGTATCGGCCGCTGGAAAGACGAGGGTTGGCGGCCGGAACAGGTGCAACAATATGAAGGTCCGGCAGCGGCGCCCTTCATTCCCATCTACAGCGCCTATGAAGCGGCTAAAAAGCGCTCCGGGCTGGTGGACTTCGGTGACCTGTTGCTCTACGCCCTGCGTCTTTGGGAATCGCCGGAAATCCTCGATCATTATCAGCGCCGTTTTCAGCATATTCTGGTGGATGAGTTTCAGGACACCAACGCGGTGCAGTACGCATGGCTGAAGGGGCTGGCCCGGAATGGGCAGATTTTTGCTGTCGGCGATGATGACCAGTCCATTTACGCTTGGCGGGGCGCACGAGTGGAGAATCTGCTCCGCTTCGGCGAAGACTTTGCCGGGGCGCGGGTGGTGCGCCTGGAGCAGAACTACCGTTCTACGGCACCCATCCTGCAGGCGGCGAATGCCGTGATCGCCCACAATTCCGATCGTCTCGGCAAAACCCTGTGGACGGCGGAGCGGGGCGGTGAAGCCATCCAACTCTACACCGCTTACAACGAATTTGACGAGGCGCGCTATGTGGTGGGCCGCGTTCAGCAATGGCTGGACGGTGGTGGGCGGCGTGCGGACTGCGCCATCCTCTACCGCTCCAATGCCCAGTCGCGGGCCTTTGAAGAAGTGCTGGTGCGTGAAGGGATGCCCTATCGGGTCTATGGTGGTCTGCGCTTTTTCGAGCGAGCGGAGATTAAGGATACGCTGGCCTATCTACGTCTTACCGCCAACCGTCACGATGATGCGTCTTTCGAACGGGTGGTGAACGTGCCAGCGCGGGGCATTGGTGCGGTCAGTGTCGAGCGTCTGCGGAATCTGGCCCGCGAGCGCGGCCTCTCGCTCTGGCAGGCCGCCGGCGAACTCGGTCAGCCGAAAATCAGTGCGTTCCTCAATCTGGTGGATGATCTCGCCGCACGAACGGCGGAGGTGGATCTCGGCGAGCGGGTGGAGATGGTACTGTCCCGCACCGGCCTACGTGAGTGGCACAGTCGCGAGGGCGACCGCGCCGAAGGCCGCCTGGAGAATCTGGATGAGCTGATCAATGCGGCACGCGGCTATGCCCAGGACTGGTCCGCCGACCCCAATCTCGGTGATCTTGCGCCGCAACCGGGCAATATGCTCTCGGAGTTCCTGACCCACGCTGCCCTGGAAGCCGGGGATGGCGCCGGAGACGCCTGGGAGGACTGTGTGCAGTTGATGAGCCTGCACAGCGCCAAGGGCCTGGAGTTCCCGCTGGTGTTTCTGGTGGGGCTGGAAGAGGGGCTGTTTCCCCATCAGCGCTCTCTGGAAGACCCCCAGGGGCTGGCTGAGGAACGGCGCCTGTGTTATGTCGGCATGACCCGGGCCATGCGTCTGCTGGTCATCAGCCATGCCGAGAGCCGCCGCCTGCACGGCAGTGAGCGGATGACCATGCCCTCGCGCTTTCTGCGGGAGATTCCCCAGGAACTGCTGCGGGAGCTGAGGCCCCGGGCACGGATCAGCCGACCTGTCATGCCAGTGCGAGTACAGACACCCGGAATGCCCTATCCTCTGGGGGCGCGCCTCCAGCACCCGGTCTTTGGCGAGGGAATGGTGCTGGATTATGAGGCTGGCGGTCGCCAGGGCCGGATTCAGGTGCAGTTTGCGTCGGGAAGCAAATGGCTGGCGCTGGGGGTGGTGGCTTTGGAGCGGTTACCTTAAAACAAGGAGTGGAGCGTGATGAAAATGAAACTACAGGGCGTTTTGTGCGTACTATTTCTGCTGTTTGCACCCGCCGTCTGGGCGTCGGTGAATATCAATACTGCGGATGCGACGGCGCTGGATGCGTTGCCGGGCATCGGTCCGGCCAAGGCCCAGGCGGTGCTGGAATACCGGCAGGCGCACGGGCCTTTCAGGAGCGTGGATGAGCTCGCCAGTGTTCACGGTATCGGTCCCAGGCTCCTGGAGCGGTTGCGCCCGGTGCTCAGTCTCGATGGTGCCACGACCTTGCCACAAACCGCAGCCAGACACACCGGCCATTCCCATACCGCCGTGCCGACCGGCGAGGAGCGCGTTGTCCGGCACGGCAGTCACGGATACATCCTGGAAAGCGGCCCGCAGACGAACGCTTTCTCGCTGAAGGACTAAGCGATCTGCCTCAGTCCATCAGGCGGAAAATCCCCCAGATCGGTTCGCGATGCCAGGCATGCAGGGCTGCCATGCCGACATGCCCGATCCAATAGACCCAGACCACGGTACCCAGGAATTCATGCAAGGGAACCAGCATGTGCAGGGTGCCCCCCGGCGGGGTTCCGCTCTGGGGCAGGAAAAAGAAAATGACGGAGCCGATGACCCCGGTGCAGGTCACTGCCAGCAGTCCCAGACCATGCATCAGGCCGGCCAGCCCGCAACGAGGCCCGGTTGGCGGCAGGCGGGCACGCAGCAGCATGCGGGCATCCGCCAGGATGGGCGCCCATGGCCCCCTCCAAGGAAAGATCTCACGGCGGATCTGCGGTTCGCTGGCAATCCATAACCACTGCCAGAGAATGAACAGCACCGTCATCAGGCCAATCCAGGAATGGAGGCTGAAGAGGATGCCGCCGACACTGCTATAGTTGGCATGCTTCCAGTTGGGCTCCATCCACAGCGAGGACCAGAGCTGCCAGGTGACGCCAAAGGCAATCCCTGCATGCAGCCAACGGCCCTCCCGGGGCCAGATATTACGGGGCGGTTTCGGGTTGGCTTCTGCACACATGATCATCGGGCGACGCCTCCACGTCATAAACGGACCGGATTCAGGGTGGATCGGAGCACTCTAACCCAGGCAGGCCAGACCGCCAAGATGATGCTTGAATCCCGACCTCGGCAGGATTATAAGAACACTCTGATATCCTATAACCCCGGGGCCCGGCGCGCGTGAAAGGTCGTTGGATACCGGCTGGTGCAGATAAGGGAGAGGCCCATGATCTGGTTGTACGTCATCAACACCTGCATCGCCGTAGGTATCGTCCTGGCCGTGCTCTTTCCGCGCCAGACCCAACGGCTGCTGCGCTTGCTGGGTTTGTGGAACCTGGTCAGTTCGGTCGATACCATACGGTTTCAAAAAATCATGCAGAGTCTGGGGATCTTTCTGATGGTGGCGGCGGCTGCACTCTTCGCCTCGATCCTTGCCGGTGGGCATGCGCTGGATTGGGCCTTACCGGCCAGCGAGGGCCTGTTCTTCGGGCTCGCGCTGGTGGTGCTCGCACACTGGTCGGGGAAGAAGCCACCCGATGATCAGTCGTGATACCAATGGCATGTCTCCGAGCAGCATCAGGTTTATGCTAAGCGCCTCGCTGGCGCATGAGGAGAATCCGCCGGTATTCCTCCGGGTCTTTGCATTGGGTGATGGTCCCGGGGCGGCGAAAGTGCACGGCATCCAGGCGCAGGAGCCAGAAGCGCAGGGCCGCTGCGCGCAGCAGTGGAAACCACAATGCTTCCTCGCCGGTCCGCGGAGGTCGGGTAGCCACATAGGCATCCCACAACGCCGTAACCAATGCCCGGTCGAAACGACCATCGGCTTCCGAGCACCAGGCATTGGCCACCACCGCCAGATCGTAAAGCCAGGCATCGTCCCCAGCATAGTAAAAATCGATGGTGCCGGAGATCTGGCCGTTTTCGAACAGGACATTATCGGGAAAAAGGTCCGCATGGACGACGCCACCGGGAAGATCCCTGCGATTCAGGGCGCTCTGATAGGCGATTTCATCCGCAATCACGGCGTTGTTTTCCGGGCTCAAGTGCGGCACCAGATATCTGGCCGTTTCCTGCCACCAGAGGAGTCCGGCGGGGTTTTGGTGCCGCTCCGGGAAGGCCTCTCCAGCCAGATGCATGCGCGCCAGCAAGGTGCCAAGCACACCGATTTCGGCAACAGAGGGTGCCCGCCCCACGATGGATGCGCCACTCAGACGCTGAACGATGGCCGCCGGTTTGCCGCATAACGTACTGAGACTGTTTCCTGCGGTGGTGTGCACCGGGCGTGGGCAGGGAATGCCGCGTAGGCTCAGCCATTCAGTAAGATCCAGGAAATAAGGGATTTTATTACGCGGCAGACGCTCGAATATTGTCAGGACAAAATGACCCTTTTCGGTGTCGAGGAAATAGTTGCTGTTCTCCACGCCGGCGGAGATGCCGATCAGCGCGCGGGCGCCGCCGAGGTCATAATCTCTGAGAAATTGCGCGAGTTCGGGTTCGCTGACATTGGTATAAACAGACATAAACGGCACTTTCGCTCAGAGATGGGAAGGAACGGGGCAGAATTACCAGCGGAAAATTACCCAATGCGGCACACTCAGGTGTTCAGCCGCCGTCTGCGGCACTTCGGTGAAGCGGCCGGTGCCACCCTTGTCTTCCAGATAGTAGGGAGGGAACGGTTTGGGTGGGATGACCTTGACCATGTACACCTTGCCATTGACCTTATATTCCTCGATCCGGGAGCCTTTCGGCACCTTGATCTCGGCTTTGGGTCCGGTTTTGGCCTCGGGGGCCAGCGTCGGCAGATGCAGTTTTTGGAGATTGTCCGCCGCCCATGTGGAGAGGCTGGCGCCTAACGCAAAGCAGGTACCGACAACCAGCACGAAGATACGAATGGACATGGTAATACTCCCTGGGGTCCTTAAAGGTTGAGAAGGGCCTCTGTCTCAGCGGCGGATGGTGCAAAGCCGCGTTTTTCATAGTGATTAAAAATGGCCGATACCACTTCGTCGGTGTCGTCGATCATGGTGATGAGATCGAGATCTTCCTGTCTGATGGTGCCTGCCGCAAGCATGGAGCCCTGCCACCAGTCGATCAGCCCTTTCCAGAAGCTGGACTCCACCAGGATGATGGGCATTTTGCGGGTCTTGCCCGTCTGGACCAGGGTCAGGCACTCCGCCAGTTCGTCCAGGGTTCCGAAACCGCCCGGCATCACCACGTAGGCGACCGCATATTTTACGAACATGACCTTGCGTGAGTAGAAATGCTCGAAGGATATGGAGACATCCTGGTAAGGGTTGGTGTGTTGCTCATGGGGCAGTTCGATATTGAGCCCGATGCTGTAGCCCGTGCCGCGAAAGGCGCCCTTGTTGGCAGCTTCCATCACGCCGGGACCGCCGCCGCTGATGACAGAAAACCCGGCATTGGAGAGCTTCTCGGCAATTTCCTGGGCTTTCAGATACCAGGGATGTTCCGGCTCGATGCGGGCTGAACCGAAAATGCTGACGCAGGGTTCGACGTCGGCCAGCTTTTCGTAACCATGTACAAACTCAGCGATAATCTGAAAAATTTTCCAGGCTTCGCGGGTGAGGCGCCCCTCGCCCTTGTCGCGCAGTTTTTCCGCATCAAGATGTGCCCGCATCCGTCGTTCCAGTGTCAATGGTGGTAGTTTTCCGTATTATGACGGAAATCCGCGGAGAAGTCCCAGACCATGCCCCAAGATCCCCGTATCCTCGTCGATGCCTCCAGCTTCCTCTATCGTGCCTTTCACGCGCTGCCTGACTTGCGCGCCCCGGACAATCTTCCGACCGGGGCTATTTACGGCGTCGCCAACATGCTCCGCCGCTTGCTGAAAGAGTATCCGAGTGACGAAATCATCGTCATATTCGACGCCCCCGGCGAGACGTTCCGGGACAGACTTTATCCTGAGTATAAGGCACACCGGCCCGCCATGCCGGAGGAGCTACGAGTCCAGGTTCCGCTGCTGCACGACTGGATCAGGGCCACTGGCCTGCCGCTCGTGATCGAGCCCGACGTGGAGGCGGATGACGTGATCGGCACCCTGGCCCGGGAGGCGGCGCCCAACCAGCAGGTGCTTATCGTCACCGGCGACAAGGATATGGCTCAATTGGTGAATTCGCGGGTGCGGCTTGTCGACACCATGAAAGGTATCGAAACGGATGTGGCCGGGGTTGAGGAGCGCTTTGGTGTACCGCCGGAGCGTATTGCCGACCTGCTGGCGTTGATCGGCGACAAGGTGGACAACATCCCCGGCGTGCCCGGCGTCGGACCGAAAACGGCCGCCCGGTGGTTGACGCAATATGGCGATCTGGACGGCGTGCTGGCCCACGCCGGCGACATCGGCGGCAAGGTGGGTGAGGCGCTGCGTGCCTCCGCACATTATCTGCCGTTGAGCCGCGATCTGGCGACCATTCGCTGTGGTCTGACGCTGCCTGTCGCGACTTACGCCCGCCAGGCGGCAGACGTGGTCGCCCTGCGGGCGTTGGCGCAGCGCCTGGGTTTTCAGGCCTGGCTCAGGGACTTGCCGGCGGACGATGCGGGGAAAGCGCCGGAAACGCGGAGCAGTGACATAGATCGCGCCGCCTACCAGGCCATCACCAGTGCGGAAGCGCTGGATGCGCTGCTGCTTGCCCTGAAAGCGGCCGATGTGGTCGCTTTGGACACGGAAACCACGAGCCTCGATCCACTGCATGCCGATCTGGTGGGGATTTCCTGCGCCTGGCAGGCCGGTGGCGACTATCAGGCTGTCTACGTTCCCGTTGGCCACCGCGACGCTGGTCCGCAACTGGATCGACAGGCAGTCCTCACCGCCATGCGCCCGTGGCTGGAAGACCCACAGGCCGCCAAGCTGGCCCAGAACGCTAAATACGATTGGCGGGTTTTCTGGCGACATGGCATCCACCCCGCCGGCCTGACCCGCGACACGTTGCTGGAGAGCTACGTCTTAAACAGCAGTCACAATGGTCACGATCTAGACACCCTCGCCGAGCGCTACTTGCAACATCAGAACATCCGCTACGAAGAGGTGGTCGGCAAAGGCAAGTCAGCGCGTAGTTTTGCCGATGTGCCGGTAGCGGAGGCGTTGCCCTACGCGGCAGAGGATGCCGATGTCTGTCTGCGTGTGGACGCGCAGCTCTGGCCGCGGTTCGCCAGCGAGCCGGGCTTGCGGCGCGTGTTGATGGAAATAGAAATGCCGCTGGTGCTGGTGCTGGCGCGTATGGAAGAAGCGGGCGTCAAAATCGATCGTGCCCAGCTCGAAGTGCTGAGCACGGAACTGAGTAAAGACATGGCGGACTGTGAACAGAAGGCCTTTGTTCTGGCGGGGCAATCCTTCAACCTCAACTCCCCGAAGCAGATTCAGGAAATCCTCTTCGACAAGATGCGGTTGCCGGTACTCAAGAAAACCCCCGGCGGTCAGCCGTCGACCAATGAAGACGTGCTCGCCCAGCTCGCTGTTCATGCCGATCTGCCACGCCTGATTCTTGATTATCGTGGCATGGCCAAGCTCAAAAACACCTATGCGGATGCGCTGCCGCAGATGATCAATCCCGACACCGGCCGGGTCCATACCCATTTTCAGCAGGCGGTCGCGGCCACCGGACGCCTTTCCTCCAACGATCCGAATCTGCAAAATATCCCGGTGCGTACCGAACAGGGTCGGCGTATCCGCCAGGCTTTTGTCGCCGAGGAGGGGCACTGGCTGCTGAGCGCCGATTACTCACAGATCGAACTGCGTATCCTGGCCCATCTCTCCGGGGATGCTCGCCTGTTGCAAGCCTTTGCGGAGGGCGAGGACATTCATGCGGTCACCGCCGCCGAGGTCTTTGATCTGGCCCCGGAAGATGTGGACAGTGCCGCACGTCGTGCCGCCAAGGCTATCAACTTCGGTCTGATTTACGGGCAGACGCCCTATGGCCTCGCGCAACAGTTGGGCATTGATCAGACGGCCGCGCGACAGTACATGGACCGTTACTTTGAGCGCTATCTGGGTGTTCTCGAATATATGGAGCAGACCCGTGCCCTGGCGAAAAAGCAGGGCTATGTAGAGACGCTCTTTGGCCGTCGCCTGTATGTACCGGAAATTCGCTCCAGCAACCCGGCCCGGCGTAATTATGCCGAGCGTGCGGCCATTAACGCACCGATGCAGGGCACCGCGGCGGATCTCATCAAGATGGCGATGATTGCGGTGGATACCTGGTTGCAGGAACAGCCCGAGCGTGGTCGGATGATTCTCCAGGTACACGACGAACTGATTCTGGAGGTGCCGGAGGCCGGCCTGGAGGCTGCGAAGTCGGCACTAAAGGCGCGTATGGAGGGTGTAGCGGAACTGGCGGTGCCGCTCCTCGTGGGGTTGGGTATCGGCAAGCACTGGGATGAAGCGCACGGCTGAACTCAGGCTTTCCCGGCAGTCTCCGTTCCGCTGCTGAAGCGGAACATCTTCATCACTGCATCGCTGTCCAGTTGTTCGCCATTGAGGGCCATGGCCAACAGTTCCCCGCCCAGCACCTGCGGGGCGATGATCATGTCCGGCTGCACCCGGCGGACGCGTCCCAGATTTTTGCTATCGTTGACGGCAGCTACGGTTTTGGCGGAGCCCTCCATTTCTTTGACCGCCAACACCACAAAGGCGTTTTCGGAGTCGTCGGCGCGTAGGGCAAGTACGGCCGCCGCCTGGTCGGCCCCGGCACTGCGCAGCACATCCGTGTCGCTGGAGTCGCCGATAATGAGATCTTCCGGCTGATAGATGGAGTCATCAGGCTGATGCCCCATAACCATTACCACGGGTAGATTGCGACTCTTGAGTTCGCGATAGCTGTTGCGCGCCAGCGGGGTGTCGCCCGCAATAATATAATGGCCTTTGCGGATCATGTGGCGCTTTTCTCCTTGCAGGGCGGATTGCAGGCGGTTGTTCACTGCCGGAACGATAATGGCCGAAAGCGACGTGGCAAACACCGTTATCCCCAGCACGATTAAAGATACCACAAAAAGTCGCGCTTCGTTGCTGACCGGCAGGATATCGCCGTAGCCCACGGTAGCCATGGTGACCACCGAAAAATACAGTGCCGTAGACAGGCTATGAATCTGCGGTCTGAACCCGTTCCCCAGAATATATGCGCCAAAGACGCCGTAGCTCATGACCATGATGGCGCCGACCAACGCAAACAGCGTGCCGGTGGCCAGACTGCTGCGGTTAAAACGGCCGCGAAATATCCAGAGGAAAAAGACCAGCGCGGCATTATAACAGAGCAGCACGGAAATCTGCTGAGGATGGCGGTAAATGCCAAAGGCGAGGATGGCCGTCGCCATGGTCAGGACGATAGCCCAGGCGAAACGGGAGCGGAAGACCAGGCCCAGGGACATGATCAGCAACACCACGCCCGCAGCACCCTGGGGAACGCCGCGAAAGGCATCCAGCACAAAGCTGTGCGAGACATCCGCCAGACTGTCGACGTAGCTCAGGCCCAGCAGATGCTCCAGCGCCGGGAGGATATTGAAGAGCCCGAGAAAACCTACCGCCGCCGCGATGGGAAAATGCGGATACCAGTCCTCCAGGTGGAGGACGTTCGTCCAGTGCTGCCTGCGCGCGCGCCAGCGGGCACGCCGGTCTGGCCGCAAAACATGCCAGGGATGTTGTTCACTGAACTTTTTTGGCACGCGTCACTCCAACGCTGTAGATGACCCGTTGGTTGTCTGGGTCCGGTCTACCCTCCCTGACCGGATCATGAGTTCTCCCCTCCCTTTGAGAACTCGCTATTAGCCCCGGCTTCGGCTGGGGTTTCTTTTTCTGAATCCGGTGTGAACCATCTTGCTATACGTTCATGCAACTCATCGATACCCAACCCTGACTGGGCGGAAAATAGCTGCATATCGACCCCCTGCAATTCCGGAATCCGCCGCAAGCGGGCCATTTCCTGAATCGCCGCACCGCGGCTGAGTTTGTCTGCTTTGTTGAGCAAGACATGCACCGGTCTATTGCAGCCCTCCGCGAAGGCAATGAGGTCGGCATCATGGGCAGTATAGGGGTGGCGGATATCCATGACCAGGATCAATCCGCGCAAGCTGCCGCGCCGCCGTAGATATTGTTCCAGCAGTGGCCCCCAGGAGCGCCGCAGTGCCTCGGGGACCTTGGCGTACCCGTAGCCGGGCAGGTCCACGAGGCGTTGCCCCGGATCGAGATCGAAAATATTGATGGCCTGGGTACGGCCCGGGGTGCGGCTGACCCGCGCCAGTGCGCGGCGCTCGGTCAGCATATTGAGGGTGGATGACTTACCGACATTGGAACGGCCGGCAATGGCCACTTCGGCGCCATCATCGGCGGGCAACTGGCTAGGCTGGGTCACACTCAGGCGATAGGCTGCCCGCCGTAGCGGCGCGAAACGAAAGGAATTGGGGTTGGTATGGTCCATGCCCAGAGCATAGTCGCCATGCGCCTTATCTGGCAATCGGAAGCCCAAATTTATGCCTGTCACCGCTTGGGTCTGGCCCGGTGCGGCCGTAAACGGCCCGATACGATGGTAGCCGCCGGTGGCGCCTGACCATGTCCGGCGACGGACAGCGCCACCGGCTACGCGGTTTGGTCGTGGTCCTCCGCCCGGCTAAAAAACCGCTGGAAAAAGTATAGATAAGCGCCTTGCAGCGCCCCCGCAACCAAAAAAGGTGTTACCAGCATCTCTGCCTGAAAGAACATGGCGGTAATGGTCGGGCCGATAGAGCGCGGTGCCTGTACAGACAGGCTGTTCACCGTCGCGGCCAGACCACGTTGGCTTTTGCCCACCAGCCCCAGAAAGAGGGCCTGCCGTGAGCCTATGCTCCCCTGATTCAAAGCCGCACGGGCGATGAAGAGCAGCATCGCCACCCAGAAAAACGGTGCAAACGGCAGAGCCAGCAGCAGCGCCAGCCCGAGCAGACGCATACGCAAAACCGTTCCGACCAGGCCAAAGCGCCGAATGAGGCGCAGACCGATCAGCGACATGACAGCGGCACTGACGAAGGCGAGGGCCATCGCGCCGCCAATCGCCGCGGGCCCTACCCCAAAGCGCAGGTGAAACCAGTACGCCATCAACGGTCCCACCATGCCAATTCCCAGGCCATTCAGCGCATTGATAGTGCCAAAAGTCAGCAACACCCGCCAGATGGGCTTGCGCACCTCCGGGGGGGCAGTCTGTATCTGCTCACTTTGCACTGCGGATGCCGTATCGACTGTCGATTCTTTTGCCGCACCCAAGAACAGCAGACAGATAAGCGAACCCAGCAAGACAACCAGGAAGAGCAGTCTGTAGGCCTCGGTACCCGGCAATACGCCCGCTAATATGCCGGGTAAGGTTGCCAGCGTAGCGCCGGCGGCCATCCCCAGAAGCCCGATGCTGGTATTCAAATGGAACACCTGCCCCCATTGCCCGCGGGTTACACTCCGGGACATCCAGGATTGCTCCGCTGGTGCGAAGGGCCCTGCCCCGCCGTTGGCGCCGCGACCGAACCCGCCCAATACGGCTGCCAGAGTGAGCCAGACGGGCTGGGCGGTACTCAGCGCAATGGACGCCGCGATGAGTTGAACTGCCTCGTAGCCCAGCAGAAAGCCTTTGGCACCATATTGATCGCTCAGGGGGCCCACCAGCAGTGTCGCCACAGCGCCGACCAGCAGGCTGGCCGAGTACAGGAGGCCGATAGTCAATGCCGACCAATGCAGGGCATGCAGATAGAGTGCAAAGTCGACGACCAGCGCACCCTGCCCCACGCTGCGCGCAGCTCGTGCACCCATCAGCAGTCGCGCAGTACGGGGGACCCCTTTCAGCAAGGGGGGTGTCGTTCAGGCAGGGGCGGAGTCAATGTGCTGATTGCGCGGTATGATGCGATTGTGCTCGTCTACATATACCAGTTGCGGCCGGAAACCGGCCACGGCATCTGCGGTGGCCTGCGCGTAGGCGGCGATGATCAGCACATCTCCCAGGGACACTCTGCGCGCCGCCGCACCATTGACCGAAATGATGCCCGACCCCGCTGACGCGCTGATCGCGTAGGTACTGAATCGGTCACCGTTATTCACATCGTAAATGTGTATCTGCTCATAAGGATGAATGCCCGCCGCAGCCAACAGGTCGCTGTCGATCGCACAGGAACCCTCGTATTCCAGTTCGACAGCCGTGACCCGCACCCGATGCAGTTTGCCCTTCAGGAGGGTTAACAGAATCATCGCCGACCCTCTTCCCGGGGCGGGCGGCTGGTCAGCCGGATTGCCCCCCGGGCGACAGACGCCAGGGCAGCCGGCATCCCTGCCTCAATCACCATTTTTCCCAGAAGGTTTAACATGACGCCATGCTCCCCATACAACGCGATCTGCGCAGTTTACTACCAGCATGGCCTGTGGGGGAACCTTCGCAGGTCTCGGGGTTCTATACTTGGAAAAACGTAAAAGATATCAGGATAACGGAATATGCCGGAAAACACCTGTAGCGGACTGGGTAGTGATGAAGCGCGGCAACGGCTTGCCCAATATGGCCCCAATGCAGTCACCGAAGAAAAACCCAAAAACTGGCTTCTCTTTCTCCACAAGTTCTGGGCACCGGTACCTTGGATGCTGGAAGGCACCCTGATTCTGGAAACCATATTGGGTAGGTGGCCAGAAGCGATCATCATCACTTTGCTCCTCATTTTTAATGGAGTGCTCGGTTTCAGCCAGGAACGCAAGGCGCAGAGCGCGCTGGAACTGCTGAAAGAGAGATTGCGGATTCAGGCCCGCGCCTGTCGCGATGGACGATGGCAAAGTATCCCGGCCGCCGACCTTGTGCCAGGCGATCTGGTTCATGTACGGGTTGGGGATATGGTTCCCGCCGATCTGTGTCTCAGCGATGGCGGCATATTGGTGGACCAATCCGCCCTGACGGGGGAATCCATGCCCGTGGAGCGGGCGGCGGGCGACACCCTCTATTCCGCCTCGGTCGTCCGTCGCGGCGAAGCTTCGGGGGAAGTTACGGCCACGGGGGCCAAAAGTTATTTTGGCAAGACCGCTGAACTGGTGCGCGGCGCCGGTGCCAAAAGTCACCTGGAAGAACTGGTGCTTTCCATCGTCCGCTATCTGGTAATGATGGACGTCATTCTCGTCGCCGCGATCCTGATTTACGCAGCCGCCAGTCACGTCCCTCTTGCGGAAATATTGCCTTTTGCGCTCATCCTGCTGGTTGCTTCGGTACCAGTGGCGCTGCCCGCCACTTTCACCCTGGCTACGGCCATCTCCTCCCTGCATCTGGTGCATCGGGGTGTGCTGGTTACCCGCCTGGCCGCCGTGGAAGAAGCCGCTGCCATGAGCGACCTCTGTAGTGACAAAACCGGCACTCTCACGCAGAACCGTCTCAGCCTCAGTCAGGCAAAGGGTTGGCCCGGCGTGGAAGAGGCGGAGCTTCTGAAGATGGCGGCCATCGCCAGCGACAGCGCCACTCAGGATCCCATTGATCTCGCCGTTCTCCAGGCGTCGCTAGCCCAGACCCCCCACCTCCCTGATCGTCAGCAGTTCGTGCCTTTTGATCCCGCTACCAAGCGTTCGGAGGGGGTTTTCATGCAGGACGGCGCATCCTGGCGCGCACTCAAAGGCTCACCCCAGATCATCGCCAAACTCTGCGGCAATACGGACTGGGAACAGGCGACAACGGATCTCGCCGCCGGTGGCGCAAGGGTGCTCGCCGTGGCAGCGGGCCCGGATGGCCAACCACGATTTTTCGGTCTGCTTGCGCTCGCTGATCCGATCCGCCCGGATGCGGCCCAAGTCGTTCAACAATTGCAGGAACTGGGCGTGCAGGTGCGCATGGTCACCGGTGACAGTCCGCAGACCGCAAAAAATGTTGCCACAGCGCTGGGTATCATGGGCAGCGTTTGTGACGGCAAGGCCCTGGCGGAGGACTGTGGCGTGTATGCCGGGGTTTTCCCCGCTGACAAGTTTCATCTGGTACAAGGTTTGCAGAAAAAAGGCCGGATCGTCGGAATGACGGGCGACGGGGTCAACGACGCCCCCGCCCTCAAACAGGCAGAGATGGGCGTCGCCGTGGAAAGCGCCACCGATGTTGCCAAGGCGGCGGCCAGCCTCGTGCTCACCACGCCCGGTCTGCAGGGGGTGTTTGATGCGGTGGTCACCGGCCGGCGCGTCTATCAGCGCATGCTCACCTATACCCTCAATAAAATTGTCAAAGTTTTTCAGGTCGCCCTGTTCCTGAGCCTGGGCTTCCTGCTGTTCCGCAGCTTTGTGGTTACCCCACTGCTGGTTCTTCTGCTGCTCTTCGCCAATGATTTCGTGACCATGTCCCTGGCGGAGGACAACGTGCGCCCCTCGCCAAAACCGGATCGCTGGGACATACATACCCTGGTATTTTCCTCGCTGGTCGTTGCCTTCGCCTGGCTGATTTATATCTTCGCCGTGTATGGTGTGGGCCGGTCGCTGGGGCTGTCGTTGGCATCGGTGCAGACCCTGGATTTCCTTGGCCTGGTATTTTCCGGCCTGGCCAATGTCTTTTTGGTGCGGGAGCG